>JBDLJO010000040.1:0-14885 GCA_039714275.1 Chloroflexota bacterium
CTCATACTAAGGATATTGCCGCACAGAGCATCCCTTTTATGCCAGATTGGCCCGAGTTTGGGACCATTTATAACGCACACACGCTGTCGGTTGCAGAAACACTTTCTGGGGGTTCAAATTTAGTCCTTCTAGGTCATTCAGGCAGTGGTAAGACGGTTGCCTTAGCTGATTTAGCTTCAAAGGCAGCACGTAGAGAATTACAGGATCCTGATTTACATAACCGCATCCCAATATTAATTCATGCATCTAATTTGAATCTCACATCCGAGGATGACCAAGATTCACAAAACGCCATTGACATCTTGACCAAAGCCGCGTTCCACCATTCTTCAGCACGATCCCAAACACAACTACATAACTTCCTAAGTACTACTTTCAAAACTGATAATGCATTGCTGCTCGTCGATGGATTGGATGAGTTACCTACCCCATTATTTGTTAAAACGGTTAATTTTATTGAACAAGTGATGTCGCAATATCCAGACACACGAGCCGTAGTTGCAGCCGCGCCCAACCAATTAGGCCGTCTGCCGGCACTAGGTTTTGTTCCGATGACAATGGCATTATGGTCAGGTACTCAACAAGTTCAGTTTGCACAAAACTGGGGTAATAAATGGGCTAATTATATTGATACAACCTTAATTTCCCAAGAAGATCAATATCTATCGATAGATCCGCTTTTGCTTAACGGTTGGATTATCAACCAAGAAGTCATAAAATCGCCGCTTAGTTTTGTTCTCCAAATCTGGTCTGTATATGCTGGTGATGTACGAGGAAGAACAAATATAGATACCATTGAAGCCTATTTGCGCCGTATTTCCTTAAATATCCCCCAAGCAATAGAAACCCTTAATCAATTAGCATTAAAATCTATTACATTAATGCAGCCAACTTTCACTGAGAAAGACGCCAAGAAATGGTTATCCGAAGTTATTTCAGATTCTGAGCTAATTAAAAATGACAGTGTGACCACGGAAGATGAATCCACATTAATGTCTTCTTATAATACCAAGATATTACCCGATCTAATTCGAAATGGGATTCTGATTGTCCGGGCAGATAAACAACTCAGTTTTGTACATCCTGAATTTATTGCCTATTTGGCTGGCCAAACTTTTGCAACAGTTGAAAATGACGAGATTTTTGAACAATCATATTGGCCGCTTCAACAACTAACATTGCATTATTTAGCTTCACAGCGCAATATTTACGAAAAAGTCACCCACTACCAATCACAATTATTTAATCAAGACCCTCTTGTGACCGGGCAGCTACTCGCTGGCCGCTGGCTGAGGGACATTCCCTTGATCGCGCCTTGGCGCAAACACATCCTGCAAAAGCTCATCCGCATAATACAAGATGAAAAACACCCAATGGGGATTCGAACCGGTGCATTATCTGCACTAATAACTACCAAAGACCCAAATATGTCTTTGGTATACCAGCACCTCGTCAAATCAGAGAAAACCAGTATTCGGCACCTGGCAGCTTTAGGTATGGGTACTCTACAGGATATTAATAATCTAAGTTCTCTAGTACATTTGCTGCAAGATTACCCTGAAGTTAGTCGAGCGGCTTGTTTAGCATTAGTTAGGATTGGCACACAGCCAGCACTGGAGGCGGTTGCCAATGCACTTATGGGTGGGCACGAGGATGTGCGAAAGGCTGCGGCTGAGGCTTTTGCCAATCATCCCTCTGCGGGCCATGCCACGCTGCAAGAGGCGGTTGCTCATGATGATCTCCTGGTACGGCGAGCAGCGATTTATGGGTTACAGCGTATACACGAGGAATGGGCTTTTGAATTATTGGAAATAACACAGGTTCAGGACAACCAATGGGTGGTAAAGAACGCTGCAGCTCAAGCTGTTGAAGAATTGGGGCAATCCAATCCGAGAATTCCTGAGCCGCTGCTTTCCTTGAGTGATAACCCATGGTTGATATCCTTTGCTGCAGAGCGCGGTTTGGGGATCAGCCCTGGAAAACCCGCCCAAGATATGCTTTTACGTGCCTTAGACGAAGGCACAACCACCGAGCAAATTGCAGCAATGCAGCAGCTTCAGCGGCGCGGCACCATAGATATCTTCCCTTCGATTTACAATTTACTCTACGGAAACTCCTCTGAATTAAATGATTCTGCCTACTTAACGCTTTGGCTCTTGACCGCTTCTGGCAATAAATTGCCTCACCCAAAGCAATTTAATTTTGAATAACCATCGCCCGAATATTGTATATAGATCCTGATTCGTCGGATTGAAAAAAATAAGCTATGATACATCCCTCGTAACTACCGCGTCCCCTAGCAACATCTTGACCTGCCAGGGGTTTTATCATTTTTATCAGGTATATACAGTCACCAGAATTTATGTTTCGAAAATCGATTTAGAAGCAGTTTTCACCCAAAACTTTAAAATATAAGGAGCTTCCTCATGAAACATATAAAATCAAACCTCCTTCTAATCCTTTTTCTTATATCTATGCTTTTGCCTGTGGAAGCATTGGCCTCACCCAGATTTGCCGGAGGTTATCAAGAATCTAAAGATGCCTGCGAGCAAGCCACGATCCATTATAAACGCAGCCAAACCGATTACGATGGCTGGGGACTTCACATTTGGGGCCCGACGGCGATTTCAGGTGTAACTTGGACAGAACCTTTCCAACCCACAGGGGCTGACGATTTTGGATTGATATGGGTTGTAGATATGGCCGATAATGCCGAGTTCCTCAATTATATTGTCCACAACGGGGACGAAAAAGATCCAGGCCCCGATCAGGAAATGCGATTTGCCAAAGTAGGATGCGAAATTTGGCTAATCCAGGGTAGCGCTGATCAATATGCTTCCGCAGAAGAAGCGCTATCAAGTGTGGATGTACCAATTTCACAACCTGCTTTAGCTGGCAATGACCAAGTTATCATCCATTACACTCGTGCACGCGGGGATTATTCTGGCTGGGGACTGCACATATGGGGTCCAACCGCGGTTACTGGAATCACCTGGGATTCCCCCCTTACACCTGCTGGACAAGATGAATTCGGAATCTTTTGGATAATTGATATGGAGCCTGATGCTGATCATTTAAACTATATTATTCATATGGGTAATATTAAGGACCCCGGCCCTGACCAAACACTGCAATTTAGTATCAAAGGCCGTGAAATTTGGTTAATTGAAGGCAGCGCCCAACAATTCACAACACCAGAACAAGCCCTTGAGGCATTCAAAGCAGCCAGGCTAGGGGATATTCAAAACAAAGCACAAGCAATTTGGCTAACGCAAAATTACATTGCCTGGCCGATTGATTTTGATACCAATGCTGTTTTTACGCTGCACTACTCGCCCAGCGGGGATCTTGAATTAACGGATACAGGTGTGCAGGGAGGGAAAACGATTCCACTGCAATTTATTGGCAGTGTCATGCGTCCCGAATTAGCCAAGCAATATCCCCATCTGCAAGGGACAAGCATGCTTAAAATTAGTGATCAATATTTATCACAAATCCCTGAGGTTCTTAAATCCCAATTTGCGGTTTCATCTTCATCATCTGATGGATTACCTCAGGGCGCCAGCGCGTTGCAAATATCTGGTGTTCTTGATGATCTATACTCCAAAGCCGCACAAGATGCAACGTTGGGCGTAAGCTGGCAAGGGGACTCACCGACATTAAGAGTCTGGGCACCAACTGCACGAGACGTTTCCCTACTCCTTTATGAAGATTCCGATGCAATGGTGGGTGAAACCATCCCAATGCTTTGGGATCCTGCAACTGGCACTTGGTCAATTGAGGGAGAAGCTGACTGGAAAAACAAATATTATCTGTATGATGTCGAAGTTTTCATCCGTCAAGAAGGCCGTTTTGTCAATAACCAAGTCAGCGATCCGTACAGCTATAGTCTTTCGACGAACAGCACTCGAAGTCAAATAGTTGACTTAAACGATCCCGCTCTGATTCCAGACGGTTGGAATACACTTGAAAAACCCCCTCTTTCACGTTTTACGGATATCGTGCTGTATGAGTTGCATTTAAGGGATTTCAGTGTTTACGATGAAAGCATACCTGAAGAGCAGCGCGGCACATTTTTATCTTTTACCAACAGCAGCAGCGACGGGATGCAGCATCTCACCCGCTTGGCAGAAGCAGGGTTAACCCATGTGCATCTTTTACCCATATTCGATATCGCTACGATCAACGAAGACAAATCTCAATGGTCTTTGCTGGATAAAAATGAGTTGTCCACCTACCCACCAGACGATGAAAAACAACAGGCCCTCGTTAATGCTGCACGCTCAAGTGATGGTTTTAACTGGGGATATGATCCTCTACACTACACCGTGCCTGAAGGTAGTTACAGCACATATCCCAACGGCTCAACTCGCGTCTTGGAATTTCGTCAAATGGTACAAGCTCTCAATAAAGCCAATCTACGTGTAGTGATGGATGTTGTATATAACCACACTAACGCCTCTGGCCAAAGTGATCGTGCAGTGCTTGATCGTATCGTTCCCGGTTATTATCACCGCTTAGATTCGAACGGCAATGTTACAAACAGCACTTGCTGTGCAAATACCGCCAGCGAACATGCGATGATGCGCAAACTAATGATTGATTCAGTATTGACCTGGGCAACTGCCTACAAAGTAGACGGTTTCCGCTTCGACTTGATGGGACACCATATGAAATCTGATATGGCAGCTCTGCGCGACGCCCTTGATGATCTATCCTTGGAAAATAATGGCGTGGATGGCCAAATGATTTACGTTTATGGTGAAGGCTGGGATTTTGGTGAAGTCGCCGAAAATGCTCGCGGCGTGAATGCCACACAATTGAATTTAGGTGGTACGAGTATTGGGTCCTTTAATGATCGTATTCGCGACGCACTGCGAGGCGGTAATCCCTTTGGAGGTCAAACAGAACAAGGTTTTGCCACCGGGCTTTATACAAACCCTAATGAAAACGAATCTCGTTCATCAGAAGAACAACTCACCAAATTATTGCTCTTCAGCGATCAAGTACGCATCAGCCTGGCCGGAAATTTAGCGGATTATGAGTTCATTAACGCCCAAGGAAATCTCGTCAGCGGTGCAGAGATTGATTACAATGGATCTCCTGCTGGCTATACGCAAAGTCCGGAAGAACATATTATTTATGCATCTGCCCATGATAACGAGACCCTCTTCGATGCGGTGCAGTACAAAGCACCCTTATCAGCAGATATGGAAGAACGTGTTCAAATGCAAAACATGGCATTAAGTGTGGTCGCGCTCAGTCAAGGCGTACCTTTCTACCATGCCGGAAGTGAATTGTTGCGTTCTAAATCTTTCGATCGCGATAGTTACGATTCTGGCGATTGGTTTAACGGTCTAGATTGGACTTACAGCGACAATGGTTGGGGTCATGGTTTACCGGTCGAAGATAAAAATGGCACGCAGTGGCCCGTAATCTCCGATTTGCTCAGAAGAGAAGAATTATCACCTTCCAGCATCGATATGCTAGCGACTCTTATGCATTTTGAGACCATGCTGCAAATTCGTAAGAGTTCCCCACTCTTCCGATTAGAAACCTCCGATCAAATCAAAGAGATAGTCTCCTTCCACAACACTGGTCCAGAGCAAATTCCCGGATTGATTGTGATGAGTCTTAGTGACTACGCTGATCAGCGCATTGATCCAAACTACGACTTGGTGATTGTTTTCTTCAATGCCAGCGCTGACGAAGCAAATTTCTCTCTAAAAGAATTTGATGCCGGAGACATGATTTTGCACCCTATCCTTCAAGAGAGTCTAGATGCCAGTTACAGTGCTAATTCAAACACCTTTCATATGTCCAGTATGAGTACTGCTGTATTTGTAAGGGAAGCGCCTACTACCACTACAACCATTATGCCTGAAGCTGAACCAGTGGAGTCTGAACCGCCTATCAAATCTGAAGAAAAAGCATCATCCACCTGGATTTTGATAATTGGTGGCGGGATATTAATTGCAATAGGTTCCTGGATACAAATCCGGAAATCACGCAGCTAATTTAATATTGGATTAACAGCAGCAAAAACACAAAAAGATGGTTCTTTCTAAAAAGAAGAATCCTCTTTTTGCGATAGTTTGACCAATGGCAAAACCACTGCCGTCTATAATTTTCTTATTTCTACAGCCATGAACAAGCGAAATAATCTGTCTAATCAATAATATATTGGGTTAGACTGCAGCCTCGGACTCAACCGATTTATGCAGCTGCACTTTAAACAATCTAAAACCCCACTGCACAGCAGGTCCTATTAGCATTGCAAATCCCACCGTCCCAATTCCTGCAGGGCCCCCAAGCAGCCAGCCGACAAACACTACGGTAACTTCAATCACGACTCGCGCCCGACGTACACTCCAACCACGAGTCCGCTTCAAGGCCAGCATCAAGCTATCACGCGGTCCTGCCCCGGCATCAACACTGATATAAATGGCAGTCGCCATACCCATCAGCACTACCGCAGATAAAAACATAATTATCTGCAGTGACAATTTTCCCGTCACCGATGGGATTAGCCAGAGTGCCAAATCTAACCAAGGGCCAATGAACAGAATGTTGCTTATTGTCCCCCAACCAATGCGTTCACGCAAAATCACCGCTCCCGTCAGCACTACTAGGCCAATTAATACGGTAAGTATTCCGGGAGTCAATCCTGAAATTTGCGCAAGCGCTACGGTTAATATAGCCCACGGACTGGTTCCCAAGTTAGCTTGAATCAATAAAGCAATCGATAGTCCAAATAACGCAAACCCGATCTGGATTACGATGAAATCACGGATAAATGTTTGCCAATGTATGGGTTTAAACATAGCAAATATTATACCCCTCGAGTAAGAAATGACACGTTCATAAAAATACAAGTTAGCAAAATTTAAATACCTCAGATGTCGAAAATACGATTTAGCGTTATACTACACAAAATTACAAGGAGGCCAAGATGTTAAAGAAAAAATACTCAAAAGATGGAAAACGCTGTCGAGTTACGTTTGACTTAACCCAAGATGCCAAAGCAGAAACAGCCTATCTGTGTGGTGATTTTAATGATTGGGATAAAAGGGCACTGCCTATGAAACGCCGGAAGAACGGAAGTTATTATGTTGGTGTGACCGTTGAAGTCGGACAGGAATACCGATTCCGCTATTGGCTAGATGATCAACGTTGGGAGAACGACTGGGAAGCTGACGCGTACGCTCCCAATGATTTTGGCACTGAAGATTCTATTCTCAAAGTTTAATTAATTAGGATATTTATCGACATTTTGCAGCTTATGAATAATGAATTCATAAGCTGTGATTTTTTATTTAATTACTATTACCTTACGTGAAATTCGGATCCATTTCTTTCCATCATAAACTAGATATCTGGAAGCACAAGCAATAGCTTATTCCAATACTGCACAGCTGCTTAAAGGAAAATGATGAAAAACATTGAACGGTAAATTTTATATGGGATCACCCTTAACTTCCCCCTCTACTTTATCTGCAAAAGGATAATACTCCGATTCCAAAGCGGCAGCGCGCAAATCGGGATTATCAGCATAGCGACCGCGCAGTTCATCCGGCAATAATGCGGCAATTTCATGCATGATTTCTTCACCAATCTGATCTAGCTGCTGGCGCCGTTGACGGCCGCGCCCAGTGACTTTGAATGGACCAAAAGGCTTACCGATGACGATCCTTGCTTTTGCTTGATCACGCAAGCGTAAAGGGAAAATCTCATTTAATCCGTACAAACCTACTGGCAATAAAGTTGTTTCTGTACGCGCTGCAAGATAAGCTGTTCCTGGGCGAGCAGGGCGCAGTGTTTTTGCCCAAGAACCCCCTTCGGGGAAAATGCCAATAACGCCATCTTGGGCCATTATCGCTTCTGAAGCCCGCAATGCTTCTGTTGAACCGGTACCGCGATAAACATGGTGATATCCCCAGGCATCAATAATCCACCGGGTCCAATTTGGTGCAAAAGCAGGCTGGTCTGCACCAACAAAGTCAATCGGCCAGGGAGCTAAACGTACAAAACAAACTGGATCTATAAAACTAAAATGATTACCAACAACCAACAAAGGGCCTTTTGCAGGAATATTCTCTTCCCCTATAATTTCGAGATCTGCAACTAAATTAAATGCCCATATTGACATTTGATGCATGATCGATCGTAATATTTTACGCCGTGGGTATTTATACTTGGTCATTAATAATCCTGTTAGTCTACTACCTTTGATGGTGCCGAAACTGCAGCTTGACGAGCCTTAATTTCATTGACAGTTAATAGAATCATCAAACCAACAAATAGGAAAATGGCAATTGCCATAATTGAGACTCTTTGTCCATTTTGCTCCGCCAACAATTGGCCCATCCCTCTTGCTTCAAACCACAGCGCTGCTTCTGCTGCTAATATGCCGTAAATTGTGGGTCCTATGAACGATGATGTCCGACCTGCAACCGCAAAAATACCAAAAAATTCACCGCTCTGCCCTTCAGGGGCAAAAAGCCCCACCATAGTACGGCTAATCGACTGCACTCCCGTTAGTGCAATACCGGCTAAACCTCCAATGATGAAGAATCCGGTCAGCGTTTGCGTGAAAATCATTGACAGCACAACTGCTATCATCATTGAAATCGAATAAATTAATGAGCGCTTGAAACCAAAACGTCCACCAATACGTGCAAATAGATATGCCCCACCGATGCTGGTGATTTGTACCAAAATCACAAAGATGATCAATTGCTGTTGATCCATGCCAAATAGAACGGCACCGATAATGGCAGCGAAATCAAGTGCCATCAGAATACCGTCATTATAAATCAGGAATGCTACGATAAATTTGATATATTCACGAAAATGACGTACGGAGCGAAAAGTCTTGGCAAGCCGCTTGAAAGCAAGAGAAATATAATTCTCCCCTTTGGGAAGTTTTTGCGGCTGCGCACGCTCCTTGATCCATAAAAATGCAGGGATGGAGGAAAGCGCAAAAAAGACCGCTGTAAAAACCAATGAGATGCGCACCATCATAGTGCCTTCAGCCATAACAATTGGGGGCAAAATTATGATCAGGCATAAAATACCTCCTAAATTTCCGATGGCCCATCCATTTCCAGAAACACGTCCGATCTCATCGGGAGCAGCTATTTCTGGGAGCAGTGAATTATAGAAAACCTGCCCACCTCGATAACCAATTTCTGCAATAATGAAGAAAAGCATCCCAATAAAAACATCGCCCTTATCCACAAAGAAGAGCAGTGCCGTGAATATCCAGGTAATAATAGAGTAGTAAATCAAGAAACGTTTTTTTAAGGCGGTAAAATCAGCGAGCGTCCCCAATATAGGTGACACGACTGCTGAAACCAGCATTGCAATGCCAACTGCAATACCCCATAAACGAGTGCCTTCAGCACCGCCAACCACTGCACCCTTGAAATATGCCGAGTAAATCGCCAACAGCACAACTGCTGCATAGGCTGAGTTGCCAAAATCATACATATACCAGGCGAAATGTTCTTTGTTCTTTATCTTGAATCTTGAGCGTACTTTCGTGAGCATGAAAAATCCTTATTTTGATAGACTTTTAATATTGTCTGTTATGAATATACATAACTGAAAAAATAAATAAGTTGGAATCTCCAGCAACCATCTCAGCAAACTCCAAGCCTGTGTTATGATTTTCTCCGATACTATTTAATTTTTTGATTTCAGCACCGTTACTGTGCTTTGATATGTTGTAAACCTCCCGTACTTTTCTAAAAACACAAAAATCAGGTAATGGTTACTGTAAAAATGCCCTTTGTCCTTATCCGACAACGAATGATTTCTGTGGAAATTATTATTTTTTTATGGAAGGAATAAGTATGAACAAAGAACAGCAACCCCTATCTAAAACCGAATTAATTAAAACCATTAAAGCTGAACGTGCCCGATTAGAGGATATAGTATCCACGCTGACAGACGACCAAATGACACAAACCGATGCAAAAGATGATTGGTCCATCAAAGATATATTAGCTCACATTGCTGCTTGGGAAGATCTAGCGGTAGATCGCCTGACAGCGGCGATCACGGGTACTTCAACAACCAACCCCTTGATTCAAAATTGGGATGACGTGCACGCATTCAATGCAGCTTGCTATCAGGAAAATAAGAGCAAAACATTGACGGAAGTTCTCAAAAATTTCCAGAACACCTATCAGCGCTTTCTGTCCATTGTTAATACATTAGATGATAATTTCATAGCCGAGGCGCTGCCATTTGATTGGGCAGATGGGATGACAGCTTTTGAACTGATTGCCGCTAACAGTTACTGGCATTACCAAGAGCATCGTGAAGTATTGGAGAAATGGCTTAACAACTCCTAATGTGATGAAAAAGCACCTCGTAATTACATTCCACAAATTTCAGCGTCAATAATCCCTTGCCAGAGGATTAGCTCTTTCCAACACCGGCCTATAAAGATACTTTAGCTTGGACTCGGCACCAAGCGATTACGCCGGCGATTCAGGATTCCTTCAATCGAATAAAATGCTAAAGCGATCCAAACAATACTATAACCAATCAGTTTTGACTGAGAAAAATCTTCGCCGTATATCATGACACCGATTAGAAACTGCCCCGTAGGGGCAATATACTGTAGCAACCCCAACGTAGATAAACGAATACGACGCGCACCAGCCCCAAAAAGCAGCAAAGGGTAGCCAGTTACAAAACCAGAAAGAATTAGCAGCAGCGTGATCATCACACCTTGATCCGTGAAAACACCTTGCCCGGATGTTTTTAGATAATACAAATAAACCAAAGCAGGCAAGAACATAAATCCTGTTTCCAACGCAAAACCATCGAGTGAATTTAATGGCGCGGTTTTCTTTATCAATCCATAGAATCCAAATGAAAAGGCTAAGGTCAGCGCGATCCAAGGGAGTTCACCATAACTTACCGTCAAATAAAGTACCCCAATAACTGCTAAACCAATCGGCAGCCACTGCCCAAGGCGCAGTCTTTCGCGCAGGAAGATCACACCCAACAATACATTGACCAGGGGGTTAATAAAATATCCTAAACTTGATTCAACGATAAACCCAGCGTTAATGGCCCACACATATGTCAGCCAATTAATTCCCAAAAGGGATGCTGTAACCAAATAGATCATTAATATTTTAGGCGTTCGTAAAACTGTCCGGTATCGCTTCCAATCTCTCTTAACAATCAGTACGCCAAACACAAAAGCAAATGACCAGACCATGCGATGCCCAACAATCTCTGAAGCAGACACGCTGCCTAAAAATTTCCAATAAATTGGCAAAAATGCCCAAATTAAATAAGCCCCAATCGCGTAAAGAATGCCTTTATTCATTTAAATTACCTGACGGGTTAATTGTTCTTACGCTTAATCACACGCCGATAAGCATCTTCATAAATCTTTGCGCTGGTTGCCCAGGAAAAACATTGCTTCATGGCTTGCTGCTGCATTTGCAAATAATGCTCTGGTCTATCATAATAAGTGCTTACAGCCCAACCAACAGTGTAATAAATAGCATGAGCACTTGCTTCCTCAAATTTAAATCCGGTACCAGCCCCGGTTGCTTCGTTATACTGCTGCACAGTATCATCTAATCCCCCAGTAGCGCGCACGATAGGCAGTGTGCCATATTTCAATGAATATATTTGGTTCAGCCCACAAGGTTCATATCTTGATGGCATGAGGAAGAAATCGGCGCCTGCTTCAATCCAGTGCGCCAAGCTATTATCGTAACCAATGTAAACACCAACCCTCCCTGGGTAGCGAACTGGAAGCTGACCAAAATATTTCTCAAGTTCTTTGTCGCCAGATCCCAAAATTGCAAACTGCACACGCATATTTTTGATGATACTTTCAATCGCTTTTGCAAATATATCGAGGCCTTTCTGGGATGCAAAACGACTCACTACGCCAATCAACGCTGCATCCGATTCCACATCCAGCCCCAAGCGCTCCTGCAGCGCACTTTTAGAGAACCTTTTTCCATCTATTTTTTCAGGACTGTAGTTTTTCGGAATGAGTTTATCAACCGCAGGGTCCCAATGAGCGTAATCAACGCCATTAAGGATACCAATATAACTATCGCCTTTATTGTTGAGATACGGGGCTAGGCCATGTGCCATTTCAGGTGTCCGAGTTTCCAACGCATACTTCGGGCTGACAGTATTAAGGCCATCCGCATAATAAATACCGCCTTTTAGAAAGTTCATGCTACCATGATCTTCAAATTTATCAGGCACAAAATTAACTGACTGCAACCCCGTATACGCATAATCTTTGAAATCATAAACGCCTTGATAACCAATATTGTGGATCGTTAAGTAGCTTGCGGCAGCGCCTAAAACTGGATCATTCCAATGCCAGATTTTTATGTATGCACTTGCCAGCGCAGTTTGCCAATCATGGGCATGGACAATATCTGGGGTAAAACCGATATCTTTAGTAAATTGCAGTGCCGCACGCGTAAAAAAAGCAAATCGCCGGGGATTGTCTCCATAATCTTGAAAATCGGCATCATGATAGACGCCATCACGAGCAAAGTACTTATGAGCCTCAATAAAATAGGTTTTTACTTTGCCGGCACATCCAGTGTGATAAACCGAGCACCACTCTTCTGTATCACCCATCCAAACACCCATAGGGCTGTGAAAAATCTGCAATTTAAATTTATCTGCATCAATGCGCCCATATTTTGGATGAATAACAATGATTTCATGACCCAACGCGCTGAGAGCAGTCGGTAGAGCACCGACAACATCGGCCAGGCCGCCTGTTTTGATAAAGGGCACGCCCTCTGACGCAATCATTACAATTTTTAATTTTTTGGGCATGCGAATACTCCAATGTCCCGAATTGAAAAGTTTGTTCATTATACTCTAAGCAGTACAACAATTGTCATTATAGTTTTTTCTAATCGGCAAATTACAGAGGGGTTTACTGCAATTCTTGAATGGGACGCACTAAATTCGATTTTATTAGAATCTGAAATATGATTTGCTTTGTTGTAAAAATTAACTATACTAAGGGTGATGACATATTCACCTGCGTTTCCGTTTTTATCTGGGAAGTACCCTAAATCCCAACGCCCTTTGGCGCGCTATCATCCCCATCTCCCCAAAGGGGTGATTACCGCTTGGCTTGATCAATCGGGATTCTCCGCTGATAGTTGGCTGTTAGACCCGTTTGGTACAGCCCCCCAAATAGCTATTGAAGCCGCCCAAAGTGGTCGCAATGTCCTTGTAGCAGTCAATAATCCGATCACACGCTTTATCCTCGAGCTAACAGCCCAACCAGAGGGTGCATCTGATCTAAATTCAGCCTTAGCAATTTTGGCAAGCGCCCGATTGAGAAACGAACGTATTGAGCCGCATATTCGCACCCTATATAACAGCGAATGTCAGCAATGCCAACGAATTATTACGGTAGATAAATTCCTTTGGAAACGGGGGGAAGATTCACCTTATGGACGCGTTTATACTTGCCCATACTGCAGCGATACAGGAGAACGGGAAACTACGCCTAAAGATCGCGCTCAAGCCAAAAAGTTTGGTAGCGGCGGGTTTCACCGTATGCGGGCCTTAGAGCGCGTTGCGCCACTGCATGATCCTGATCGAGAATATGTCGAAGAAGCTTTAAATACATATCCCGGTCGTGCCATTTATATTCTCAGCACCTTAATAAACAAGCTGGACGGGCTTCCATTATCTGCGGTACAACAGCGCAGTCTCAGGGCACTGTTGCTGATTGCATTTGAACAGGCTAACGCCCTATGGTCGCATCCTTACAACAACCAACGCCCAAAACAACTAGCGATACCCTCCAAATTTCAGGAAAACAATATCTGGTTGGCTTTGGAAAATTCGATCGCTTTATGGACTACAAATGCACCCCCGATTCCGATCACCTATTGGCCTGAATTACCAACTTCACAAGGGAGCATTTGTATTTATGATGGGCGTTTTAAAGAATTATCTCATGGCTTAAGTAACATAAATATAATGGGGGTAATCAGCGCACTCCCTAGACCCAATCAAGCATACTGGACTTTGTGCGCCTTATGGTCAGGTTGGTTGTGGGGTGCAGAAGCAGTAGAAAATTTTAAGCCGGTGCTGCGCCGTAAAAGCTATGATTGGCGTTGGCATACTGGCGCACTGCACAAGATACTTGAGCCCCTGGCAGAGATTATAGCTCCAAAAACACCTGTTCTGGGTTTGATCAGTGAAAATAACTCGGATTTTTTATGCTCTTCAACAGTCGCGGCAAATCTGGCAGGTCTCCATCTTCAAGAGCTGGCTATACGAACCACACAAGAGCAGATTCAATTGCATTGGTTTGCAGAAAAACCAGCCCAAAAATCCCAAGATGCACCAATTTATCATAAACCCATTCAAGAAGGTGCCAAGAATTACTTAAGGGCGCGCGGCGAGCCAGCCAATTACTTACCCCTTTTGAGCGCCGGTTTAAAAACATATTTACAAACTAACCCATTTAGTGAAAGTTCAACACCAGATGAGGCTTTTAGTAAAACAAAAAAGAGAATTGGTGATGCTTTTTCATATCGCGGCGGATTCTTGCGCTTGGCTGCCAGCGCCCAAAAACATGAATCAGGGTATTGGTGGCTGGAAGATTTTGATAAAAATATTTTACCGTTAGCCGACCGCGTTGAAATGTTCCTAGTGCAATTGCTAATCAAAAACCCCAACAGTAGTACCCAAGACCTAAACACAGCTGTTTGCGCATCTTTTCCTGGGCTGTTTACACCGAATTTATCGCTAATTCAAACTTGTCTTGAATCCTATGGGCAGCAAAATCCTGGCACCGGGTTGTGGAATATTCGACCGCAAGATGAACCAGCAGCGCGTCGCGT
>JBDLJO010000041.1:0-14382 GCA_039714275.1 Chloroflexota bacterium
TTGATCATTGTCATCACCCGCTATACAATGAAAGGGGCAATGGCGGTAATCCCTCTGGCAGCCGTGCACGGTGTTGCCGGTATGCTTATTTTTCTACTGCCAATTATCCTGAGTACCCGCGGTACAACACCGGGTGGATTTGCCTGGGTGGGCATCGGTGGTGCGTTAATTGGAGTGGGTGGTCTGCTGCTGACCTTCCTTAAATCCGGAAAACCCGTACTCTCCAAAGTAACTATTCTGACGGTACTTCCCGGCCTGCTTTTACTGATGACGGCAGCTTTTGTGATCGGCTTCGCAGCCAGCTAAGCTAATTTTAAATTGGTAAAAAAATATAAACCAAACCACTGCTTTTTATTTGTGCCCACAGTCACAACCCGGTATAATTACACCATCAATCCAATTTGACTCACCAAGGGAGATTTTATAATGGGAAAATTTTTGCGTTTTATTGGTATCCTCTTCATGGGTATAACAGCAGCTTTAACCCTGTTAAGCGGCGTGGGGACAACCTGCGTAGCGCTTGATGCAGCACAATATGAAGGCATGGAGGCGATTGCACAATATCAATGGCTTTATATCTTTTACGTGCTTGCGGCAATAGCAATTGGTGTGATGGGCGTACGGGCAACCATTGCTCTGGTACGTGGTAAGGAAAATGCTTACCGAGACTCCCTCATCGTGCTCGTGCTTGCGGTCATTACCGGCGGCGTTCATATGGCAACCTCGCGTGCCTTACGGACAACCGGCTCATCAATGCCGTTGGACTTTATCGTTTACGCAACGGTCTTCACCCTGATCATATTCTTGATCTTCAGTTTCCCGAAGATAAAAGCAATGGTCGGATTTGAGAACGGCAGCGATAACGGGAAAACAGCTGCCGGCGGGTTAACGGCGATCGTTGCAGGTCTGCTCTTCCTCAGTGTGCAGATGTGGGCTGGCCCGACACATATTTTCGACGGCGTCAATCTAGCTGATGCTTTCCACACCAATATGTTGATCAGCGGATCTGCTTTAGTGTTGATTGGTCTGGTGCTGCTCGCTCGATCCGCCTGGGTCACGCCAACGATCAGCCAGGAAGCAAAAATCTCAGCTTAAGTACTGCTATTCAATCGATCATTACCCCCAGGTTGAAAACACCTTCAACCTGGGGTTTTTGTTATGGAAGTGATACAATGCCGATCACGATTCGCCAACATTCTAATCTGTTTTTTTATGGACAAGAAGAAAAAGGTTCTATTATCTTATCTCCGGTCTATGCGTGGAGAAATGAAGAAAAGCCGCTTCAAGATATGGTTGCGGGCTTTTCTGCTGATACAATTTTCCGTAATTTTTAGTGTCCTTTTTTATCACGATATTGCGGAGGGATATTTTACTTGGAACAGCGTAGCGCTCACCATTTTTCTTTTTATCCCAATTGGTTTTTGGATGAGCCGCCTGGTTCCTATGCGCGCTGACCTAGAAATTCAAGCGGTCACGCTTTCTCTTGATAAAATATATCTGATCCTAATTTGGGTATTGGTAATAGCTAAAGTACTGGCAAGTTATGTTTTCTACATTGAAACTGCTGCCGATATAATTATGTGCATCATCTTGGGTCTTATGGGTGGACGTTTAGGTGGGATAGGCATTCGGGTGCGTAAACTAAAAATGGAACATTTCTTTTAGGACGAGTTAATTGTAAAATCGCAGGTAACCTCACGAAAAGCAAGTAAACTTATCATAAGATAAAGTCTAAGCAGGGCGGTTATTGTATAATCGTGATTATTCAATATTGGTAGAAAAGGAAATCTTATGGAAAAAAAATTCTTTGCATTTGGCTCGTTCTTCGCCGGATTAGCAGTAGCAGCTGGCTCTTTCGGTGCACATGGTTTGCAAAAAATGGTTCCTGTTGAGCGAATCACAGCCTGGGAAAAGGCTGTCCGCTATCAAATGTATCATTCCTTTGCGCTCTTTTTTGTTGCCTGGGCGATCACACAGTGGTGGGAGCAAAATAAAACACTCAAAGCAGCAGGCTGGTCTTTCGTCGCCGGAATTGTGCTCTTCTCCGGCAGCCTCTATATTGGTGTTTTCACGGGAGATTTACAAACTGAAATTACTACCCTATTTAACCCAGCCTATATCACGCCGGCTGGAGGGGTACTGATGATGATCGGCTGGTTTTTGCTCATGAGAGCGGCGCTGAAAGCATAAGACCATCGTTTCAAGCTGACAGAATCAATCGAATATCAATTTTCCCGCTGTAAGAACTAAAAACCCCAAAGGTCAAATAAAAGGACCTTTGGGGTTTACTTGTTTAAGAATTGTGGATATTTATTTAGTTGGTAATCTCGCCAATAGCAATC
The DNA here is from genome assembly GCA_039714275.1 of Chloroflexota bacterium. Taxonomy (GTDB): domain Bacteria; phylum Chloroflexota; class Anaerolineae; order Anaerolineales; family UBA11858; genus JBDLJO01. The sequence goes on from JBDLJO010000041.1 coordinate 2,343, forward strand.
CAGTCGACTTCAATATTAATGGGCAGGACATCGAAGGAAGACACACCTATGCCCACCTGCCCTTCGCGGAAGACGAAATTCCTTTCTTCCATCACATGCGTTTCAACACCATTAATAAACAAAGACAGCCTATTACCGTTACAGATAATCGAGAATTCGTTGGTACCTTTTTTCATATTGATAGCTGTTGAACCACCGCTGGCCAAGGAGGTATATTTTTCCTCATACCCGTCATAGGCCCAAATCTCCCAGAGTCCGTTGTTGGCGATGCTGAATTCGTACCACCCGTCATCGGAAATCCGGCAGAGCAAACCGACATTATTGGTATTCTTGCCACGATTTTCAGCTTTAGTATCCAGCCGGACATCGGTATAAATATAGGGATCATAGACATAGTAAGTGTAGAGGTTTGTGCCCTGGAGATCAAAAATCAACTTGCCATTTTCTGTATAGAGATCAAATTTGTTCTCATCTCCACTGGTCGTAAACCAAAGCCAATTATCAGATGTAGTAGTATCCGGTTCAAACTCTTCAATATAATAAGCCAGAGCCTCTGAAGGTTCTTCCGTGGGTATGACCACATCCTCGGCTACAGGGAGCTCGGTGGGCTCTGGCACATCCGTTGGTTCTGGCAAAGCCGTGGGCGTGGGTGGTGCCGGTTCGCTTGAACTAGAAAGACAGGCAGCTCCAACCAACAAGATGAAAATGCCCAAAAAAACAAAAGGTTTGTATATTCGCTTATTCACAGTGCTCCTCCAAATATTTTCAGTGTACCCAATCTATGGGAGTGAAAAAGATTCCCTTTCTCGATGCTGTTACCTCATCAGGTAAGTATACAGTTCCAGCACAGGAAACGCAAGGAAAACGTCAAGAAATACATTACAGATATGATGGGTTATTCACCCAAAATTAGGTTTCCAAAGACGGACGATTGAAGATTAACAATAATCTATCACTGCTGATCTTCAACCTCACTTAATATTTCAAGATCACGTTTGAGGTTACGTGTGCGAGTGAAGATACTGGTTATATAAATGGCCATCACACCAAAGATCATCACATAGCCAGCAATCATATAGGCTGAGGTATCGGGGGGGGATTGTAAAAAGAACATTGTCAAATCTCCAAAATTATAGGGCTCGCAGACGAAGATGCTCAATCTTGGCAGCCAGCTTACCCATGCGGACACGATGCCAGAGCAGATCAGCGAAAAGTACCGAGAAAGTGAACAAACTAAAGAAGAAAGTCTGTTTCATAGGCGTGGTCATACTGAAGCTGCCTTCTGCACCCGGGTCACCGCCGCCAACAACGGTAGGGTGAATGGTACGCAGCAAGCGGATCGAGATGAAAGTCATCGGGACGCTGAGAAAGCCCAAGAGAGCGTAAACAGCTCCAAATCTGGCGCGCCTATCCGGATCTTCAATTCCCTGACGGAGCATCAAGTAGGCTGCGTAAATTAACTCAACAATGGAAGCTGTGGTCAGTCGCGGGTCCCACGTCCACCAGGTATTCCAAATCGGGCGCGCCCAAATGGAACCAGCTACAATGGCAATAAAGAAAAAGACCAGGCTGATCTCTACGGCTGCCAGTCCAACAATATCCCACTTGCGATCATTCTTAAATAAATAAATGCCGCCAACGATGGCCGCGACCATAAAACCTAACATACCAACCCACGCGGCTGCGACATGGAAGTAAAAAACTTTCTGAACTTTTCCCATGACAGCCTCTACCGGAGCGTAGAAAAACACCATGTAAGTAGCTATAACAAAAAGAATTCCCGTAATGCTGTCCAGCACACTAAGAAAACGAGGTTTTGATTCCATCAAATAACTCCTTCGGTAAAGCGCTTATTCTTCAACAACAAAATCAAAAAACATGAAAGCTATCGCCATAAAAATCAAATCATATACAATCAATAAATTCAGCCAGGTCATGACTTCTGCGATCTCCAAGCCAGCCAAGAAACCACTGCTGGCTTTAACGGCTGCGATCAAGACCGGAATGGCCAGAGGAAATAAAAGAATTGGCAGCAATATATCACGAGTGCGTGAGTGTACAGCCATGGTTGAAAGCAATGTGCCAACAGCAACATAACCAACAGAGCCTAAGAAAATCACTAAAATCAATCCGGGTTTAAACAAGTTGGTATTATAAAGAACACTGTATACAGGTAAGACTACCGCTTCAACGACAAACATAAAAACCAGGTTGGCAATAGCTTTTCCAAAATAGATCGCACTTCGGTCAACAGGAGCAAGGAGAAGGCCATCCAGGCAGCCGCGGTCTTTTTCGGTGGCCATAGAACGGTTAAGTCCCAGCGTACCGGCAAAGGCAAAGGTAACCCATAATACACCCGAAGTAACTGCAGATCGAGCTCGCACATCCAACTCCAGGGCGAAATTAAAGATCACGATCACCAGTAAAGAGAAAACCAGCATGGCCGTGAATAATTCCCGGCTGCGCCATTCGGCTGATAAATCTTTCCAGACGATGGCCCAAAGGGCTCGCAAAAAATCACGCATGGAGGTCATAAAAGATCTTGTCTTCATGTTATACAACCTCCTTCATCTTTACTGCGTCACTATAAAATTTCAGAATTTGATTGGTATCAATATCAGCTCGCTGCACTGAATCAACAATCTTGCCGCGTGAGAGCACATCAAAACGTGAGGCCAGGTCAGCAGTGCGAGCCAGATCGTGCGAAGTCATCACCACCGTGCGACCGCGGGCAGCAACCTGCTGCAAAACTGTATCGAGCATTTCACATGCATCTTGATCAAGCCCGGTATGAGGCTCATCAAAGAGCATCACTTCAGGGTCATGTAGGACAGCTCGACCAATGGCCAGGCGCTGCTGCATACCACGAGAAAATGTGCGCACTAAGTCCCGGCGGCGGGAGGAAAGGCCAACGAGATCCAAAACCTCGAGAACGCGGGTGTGTAGGTCAGGAACGGCATACATACGGCCAAAGAAGCGTAAATTTTCTTCTGCTGTAAGGTCTCCATAAAGCAGGGGAAGGTGTGAAACCACACCTATACGGCGGCGTACGGCAGCAGCCTGTGAGGGCAGCCAATAACCGGCAATTTGAACGTCACCCATCAAAGGACGCGAGAGTGACGCTAAGATACGCAAAAACGTTGTTTTTCCGGCGCCATTCGGCCCCAGCAAAGCCACAAACTCTCCAGCCTCGACCTGGAAATCCAGGCCGCGCAGCACCATCTTAGGACCAAAACGTTTTACTAGTTTATTAACTGTGATCATAAGGCAAAAATGTCTTCATTTTTATCCAAAAAACTACTTATCTTCTTCAACTGTGTCACCCAGGCTTTCCTTCAACAAAGCACGGCGTGATTGGTATGCACTTTCAGGAATCTCACCAGCTTGATATTGATCATCGAGAGCGATAATCGCATCAATGATATTTTCTGGGCTGCCAATATCATCAAGGTCGCTGTATGAATCATCCAAATCATGGTCTGCACTGGACTTGAACCACAGATAAAATCCTGCGCCCAATAAAGTGGCCCCAAAAACCAACAGGCCGACGATCAAACCGAATTTTGAATCCTCGCCAGATTGTTCTGGCCCAACACTGCTCTTGGGCCACCCTGAAATACTGATCGAGAGCAAATCACCAACGACTAAACTACTCCCTGAGAATGACTGATAAGCCATACCTTCAAGGTCTCGGGCGGCTCCCTTCTCAAGCTGATCGCTTTTAATTTTTACACCATCTTCAGGGGCCATAACGATCACTGCACCAGTATTCAAGTTAATGGGCAGCGACAGATCTAATTTTTGATCTTGATAAGGCATTTCAAATGCAAAGATCAACTCATACGGCTCTCCAGATGGGCGGATATTACCGACACCAACGCCATCAACTGTTTCAAACAAGGCCAGCGTGCTGTCCCCTGGAATCCACAAATTATCTGCTTCAGGAGGTAAGGGGAAGGTAATCGTCGCGCCCTGTTCATCTACCGGTGCAATCACGCGCGAGTCACTGCTCGATAAAAGCATGAGCTGCACGACCTGCACGACATCAGGCGGCACAAATTCAATGAAAATATGCAAGCGATCTATGGTAACCGCCTCGGTGTCCGTGGTCGTATCGTAAACATAAATATCAAGGGTTGCTTCGACGGTCCCTGGTTCAGCTTGATAAAAATTCGAGCCAAAGGTCACATTTTCGTATTCCACCGATGCGATATAGTACAGCCCTTCACTCATATCCAGATCTTCAAAGACGACGGTTCCATCAGGCGATGATTTAGCTTCTCGCAATTCTGGATCAGACATGCCTTGATAAATATACAAGGTAACATCTAAAGAATCCGGCAGGTCACCTTCCATACCATGAGTAACCACAACCGTGATGGCCCCACTCTCGTTTTCGGTTTCTGCTTCAACATTCGCATCCGTCGTATCTGCAGGGGTATCGGTCTCTTGGGATTGATCATCGGTCAAAGTAGGCTCTGCGGATGCAGTCCCGCTTCCGCTGTCAGGCACATCCATCTCGAAACTCAGCGCACGCACAAACGACGCTAAAACCCAGTGCTGTGCTTCGGTGAGATCATTGGTATAGGCGGGCATATCATCATGACCCTGTGTGGTGGTCTCAAAAAACATCAGGGCTGATTTTTCAGCCATAAAGGCCTGGTCCGTGAAATCACCCGGTTTCTGGGTCAAATCAGCAGCATCGGGGCCGGTGCCGTCACCATTGTCGCCATGACAGGATGCGCAGCTCTCCTGAAATAATGTGCGTCCTTCTGAAATTTCAGCAGGGGTAACACTAAGCCCATAGACATATGCCAAAACATCCCAGCGCTGTGTTACAGAGAGACTCTCAAAAGGCGGCATATAACGCTCTAAATTGCCGCGCGCCACCATGGTATACCAATCAGCAGGGGTGCTTTGGCGAGCAAGATCTTTGGATCCAATGGCTGCAACCGGATTAGGCAAGTCGCCTGCCGAAGGACCATCACCCATTCCGGTCTCACCGTGACAGGGAGCGCAGTTTTCTTCATAAATGGGTGCCCCGCGCTCGGGATCGGGCATGGTGGGGGGGTATTTCGGACCCTCAGGTGTGGCGGTTGCTTCAGGGGGTGGGGGCGGCTGGTAACCTGGAGGTGGGGTAACATCCTCGGCAAATGATGTGCATGAAGCAAGCAGCATCATCAATAAAAGCATAACTAGGGTGCGGTAGGTAGGATTTGGTTTCATAAATTTCTCGTCCAAAAACGATTCTTAGGTGCGAATAGCATCCAATTTATCAGACTGCTCTTTAAGTAAGGTCCGAGCCGCACTTAGGGCAAAAACGATCCGACTGCTGGACAGCGTGTCCGCATTGAGGACAAAAGCCGCCGGTCTTCTCAGCACGGGAGCGGCGGCGAGCCGCAATCATGGATTCGAGATCATCATCCTGATGGGTCAATTTTTTCAAACTCTTGCTCGGCAGCTCATCGGCATCCAGGTTGATTCCAGATTCAGTCTCGGGAAAATTTTCATCGAGCTGCTGCAAAATATTTGCGCCGTACTGCATGAGTGCTTTGCGACGGTCGGGATAATCACCTTCAGGAACTTTACCTAAATCATTATCAAACTCTAGTTCGTTAAGCGCATTAATAACACGGTCTCGTTCCGCCAGTAGCATCGAGAGTTCGTGTTCATCAGCGCCAACCTGAACAGCATGACCCTCAAAAATCGGGCGGCTGATATAGAGCGCGACCAAAATAAACAATGCCAAAATAAGTAAAACAGAACCAATATCCATTACTGCTCCAATAGGGGGTTTATGATGGATAAAATTTGATCATAAGAACGGAAAGGACCAATTTGAGCGGCTGCCAACACACCGTCCTTGCCAATGATATAGGTTTCAGGTACACCGCTGATGCGGTAAGCCTGGGAAATGCTGGTACCTTTATCGGGGCCATTGGGGTAAGTGATATCAAATTTGGTCAGGTATCCACGGGCTTCTGTCTCTGTATCAACATAGTCAACACCCAGAAAAACGATATCATCTCGATCCTGGTAATAGCGCCAGGCAGCTTCCAAATCAGGTGCTTCGCTCTCGCAGGGCTTACACCAAGATGACCAGAAATTTACCACGATTACTTTTCCATCCATGTCCGCGGTATCATATTCCTGGCCGTCAAAAGATGTCAAAGTAAATTGAGGGGCCACTTGCCCTACTTGAACATGTCCCTCTTGGGTGCGCTTAAGCCCGATAGCCATAAGTGCCAAGAGCAAAAACAGCCCTCCCCAAAGGGCAATGCGTCCCCAAGGAAGACCAGGATTATTTTCTTCGGGTGTAGGTTGGTTTGTTAATTCAGTCATAGTGTTTTTCCACTCTCAATCCAGGTAACAATTCAAGATAAAACAGTTCAATCGAAATCAGCAGGGACCAGGCTGCATCTTATTTCCTGCTGCTATTTAATTGATCTTCTAACTGGGCCATATAATCGTCATCAACAGGTTCTGAAGCGCTGCTGATCTCCAATTGTTCATCAACCTGGTTCCACGAACGCAAACCGCGGTAGAGAATATAAGCACCAGCCACAAACAGGATCGGGGGCACAATATAAACCAGCCAGTTAAAACCTTCTCGAGGCGGTTCGGAAAGTGCACGAGCGCCATATTGATCAACAAAATATTGCTTTATTTCTTCCTCACTCCAACCCGCAGCCAGTTTTTCGCGGATCAACGCCCGCCACTGTGCACAGGCCTGGGTAGCGCAAACATCGAGAGGTGTATTCTCGCAAACCGGACAAAATAGCTGCCTCGCAATCGCATTAACCTCATCGGCACTGGGACCAGCCGGGTCATCGCCTTGGGCAGCGGCGACTCCGGTGATAAGCGATGCAAGGAAAAAGATCAACAGAAAAATTGATGTTATTTTATAGGCAGATGGTCGAAATTTAATTATCATGCGCTCTCCTAAATTTATACCTTTACTGCAGCCCTAACTTTACGCCGTTTGGATGAAGTATTGTATGCCGGATCCTTGTCAGGCCAAGCCGCGACCAGGGTGCCGACAAGGAAAACCCAGGAACCAATCCACATCCATTTCACCAGGGGATTGTGATAGACCTTAAAGGTGGCTCTTTGTGTGCTGATCTCTTCCCAATCAACCAGCAGGATATAAAAATCATCCTCAATTGTGCTGCGCACACCCGGAATGGTCATCGGCTGTTGAGAATCATAGAAAAAATCACGGCGGGGGTATAGCTCATCAATGCGCTGACCATCTTTATAGACACCAACCACAGCACGGGCAACATTGCGACCGTCTTCAACATCATAGATATCCAATTGGTCATAGCTCATCGAATAGCGCCCCAAAGAGATCTGTTCATTCAAAGCTAAAGTGCCCTGGGTTTCGGTTTGGAAAATTTCAATTCCGATGATGCCTAAAGACATACAAATAACACCCAAATGGATAATATAGCCTCCGTAACGACGGCGGCGGGTGGTAAGTAAATGCCAAAAAGATGCCAGCATATGATCACCCCGGGCACGAGACCGGGCTCGAACGGAACGCCAAAAATCATATACGGTAACAAAGGTGACAAAAGCGATCAACCAAAAACCAAATATGGCTCCGAAATTACGCATACCCTGGATAACCAAAATTACCGGTACAAAGATGGATACAAGGGCTGGTTTCCATGCTGAACGCCCTAAGGTTTTGAGGGTGGAATAACGCCAGGCAGAAAGCGGGGCAATGCCCATTAAGAGCAGCAGTCCGGCAAAAAGCGGTCCGGTCGCACGCTCATAAAAAGGAGGGCCAACGGTCACTTTTTGACCGGTGACCAATTCAGATATCAATGGAAAAATAACACCCCAGAAACAAACGATCAATATGCCCATTAGAAGCAGGTTGTTGAGTAAGAACAGCGCTTCGCGTGAAAGGAGCGATGTCATCTGGACTTCGGCTTTTAGATCACGCCAACGATGCATGACCAGCGCTAAAGAAACCGTCAGGGTAATACCAATGAAAGCAAAGAAGAGTGGGCCGATGGCGCTTTGAGCAAAGGCATGCACCGAGGAGAGCACGCCCGAGCGGGTAAGAAATGTACCAAAGATGACCAGGTCATAGGTTAAGATGATCAGTACCATATTCCACTGCTTGAGTAAACCGCGTTTCTCCTGGATCATGACCGAGTGCAAGAAAGCAGTACCTGTCAGCCAGGGCATAAAGGCCGCAATTTCAACCGGATCCCAACCCCAGTAACCACCCCAGCCAAGCACATCATAAGCCCAACGACCGCCCAATACCAAACCTAAAGAGAGGAAGAGCCAGGCCCAGAGAGTCCAGCGGCGGGTGATGCGAATCCAGCGATCATCTGTGCGTCCAGTGATGAGGGCTGATAAGGCAAAGGCATAAGGAATGACGAAGGATACAAACCCCAGGTAGAGCAGGGGCGGGTGAATAACCATCCCGGGATGCCGCAGCAGCGGGTTGAGTCCCTGGCCGTCGGCAGGGAAATACAAAAATCCACCAGGCGGCGGGAACATTGCTTTAACCACTTCTGTGGTGCCAAACTGCCATAAACGAGCAAAGGGGTTTTCAACAAAAATATTTAATGCCAGGAAAAATGCTAAAGTTACCGAGGATATCACCACCACCCAGGGCAAGAACTCGCGGTCACGGTCCCATTTACGCAGAGTTACGGCAGATGCGAAAGCCGACATCAGCCACGACCAAAACAACAAAGACCCGGCCTGTCCACCCCACCAGGCGGTTAACCGGAGATAGAGGGGCATCGTTCGGCTGGTAACATGGGCAACATATTCAACTTCGTAATGATGGGTTCCCAAAAAATAAAGCAGAATAGCCGACGATAACGTTAACAAGGGAAAAGTGAGCAGCATTGCATTCCGGGAGCTGTCAACCCAATTGGGTTTCTTTTGGTACAAGCCATACAGCGCGGCAGCGACAGCATAAATTGAGACTAAGAACGTGATAAAAGTCGCACCATAACCTAAATTCGCGAGCATAAAACTACTCCTATTAGAACGATATTCGAGCCAACCAGCCCGGAAAAACCCTTTAAATACGAAAACCTAGCTTTGCATTCACCCGAAATATTTCTTTGGGTAAGGGCAAAGCCAGGTTTTTCTGTTTCGACAAGGTCAGCAGCAGCCAACCATTTAAAACTAAATCAACCAATATGACACCAACCATCATTTCGGATCTCGGGATTTAGAACGGAATTGGGACTCAACGCCGCAGTAACATGACCCAACGATCCATCATTCTTATTCTCCCGCTTGCTCGGGAACGGCCTCTTCGTATTTCGTGGGGCACTTGAGCAGCAATTCATCGGCATAGAAGACACCGTCATCTCCTAAGCGCCCGGTCATGATGGCCTGGGCTTCATCTTTGAGCAAATCAGGCATGACGCCGTTATAAACCACGTCAATTCGTGCCCGACTGGGATCGATAACCGCATTGTGGAGAGCGGCACCCAGGCCACCCTCAGCTTCTAAATCGGCATTATCACCTGGAACATGTGCAACGGTAAAAGTAATGTTCAAGTTATTCGAATCATAAATAATTGAATCGCCAATCACAGCGCCAGAGACGCGCAATTCGCGATCTTTATACTCTTCGCCACGAACCGTCATTTCTTCTACTGTAAGAAAGTACTGGGCACTGGCCTGGGTTGATGAAACAATAAGATAAATAACCGCAATGACAATGATCAAGCCGCCCACTAAAAACTTAGCTCGGTTAGCTGGCTGCGGTTGTGTTCCGATAGGTGCATCCATAAAACAATTCTCCTGCGCGACCTCTAAAAAGAGGGATATTAGCAATATGTAGATTCTGTCACAATATGATTAACAAACGGTGAGAAGGAATGGAAAATCTTATGAGAGTCTTCAGCTTAGCATAAAAAAGGGATGGGACTGTTCTTATACAGTACCCATCCCTTTTAACTAATTATTTATTTGGCTACTCAAGGCGCAGTTTTGTTCCGCAAACACGGCAGAAACGGTCGCCACTGGCAGCGCGTTTACCACACTGATGACAGTGATTTGCCTCCCCGTGACCAACTTCAGTCTGCGACCGTGTTCTTGAAGATGAACGTCGGCCCCGACTGGTTTTTTTGGGGGTGGGCTGCACTTCCCGACCAGAAAGCCAGTACCATCCGATACTCCCGGCAACCAATACCAAGCCAAAGCCGCCTAGAATCCACGGCAGCCAATCGGTCATGCTGGCATCAACTTGATTAGAGGGCTGATTCTGAATCGGTGCACTAATATCAAAGCTTTCAATACTAAGCACATCATCTTCTTTTTGGTAATCTACTTTGACAGCAATGGGGTCACCAACTGACAGCGTTCCAATCTCTAAACTGTAATACATTAATCCATCGGACCCGGCTTCAAAAGAACCTAAATCTGGTTCAATGCGCATATTGTTGGCACCAACAGGTTGTTGGATTTGGACAACCATAGTATCAACAGCATATTCTCCCAACCAGGAGAATTCATAATGACGATCCGTACCGTTGATCTCAAATTCAGGATCATAGTATTCGATCTGAATTTCTGGGGCAGTGGCATTAAACGTGATCAATGCCCACTGACCTTCAACTTGTCGGGAATAATTGGCTGTGAGCAGAGAGCCTCCGGGTTGTCGATAGGCTACAGCATGGGGTTCCCCCGCTGCTGCTGGAATGCGAAAGGTTAAATCCTGGGGCAAAGTGACTCCAGAATCAAGCTGAATGCGGTAAATCACCAACACATCAGGGCGATCATATTCGGGCCAGAGATCAACTTCTAGAAAGGATAATTGGGCAGGGGCTTGAGCCTGAGCAGCACCGAAAGATAGAAGCATAATCAATATGGCAAGCAGCATTATACGTTTGAGCATTGTAATCTCCAAAAGAAATCATCATTCCAATTAGGGCCTAGAAATTTTCCGTCCACCATCTTACCACGTGAAAGTGCGTGCATTATAAGGATGATTTAGTCTCTAATGAAATCATTAGAAAAAGCCGCAGATAAATCTAAGGGCGTTGTTAATAAGCCCATCTCCAAAAGCATGGCCTGTGTATTTTGCCAGGCTTCTAGGGACGAATAACCCAAGGGGTCTTGCTGGTAATACTTGATCGAGGCTTCTAAAATGTCCATCTGAGGGGCGGCATTAGCGAAACCTAAATCAGCCACATAGGCTTCACTGAGTTCAAAAGCTTCATCCGGGTGAGTAATGGTAAATCGTATTCCGCTTTTTACCGCCTGCACCATCTGGTGCACAAGATCGGGATGATCATCGATGGTCTCTTGATTGGCAACTAAACCAAACGAAGCCAATTGCACGGAATCGGCAGCAGGGATGACTTCAACAGGGTTTCCGGAAAGGTAGAATTGTATCGATAAACTGGGGATATCTCCCACAACGGCGTCTTGATCCCCGGCCAGCAAGGCGTCAATTTGGTGATACCCGATTGTATCTAAATTTATATCGCTCTCCGATAATCCTGCAGCATTCAGGAGAGCAAGGAGGGCTAAATAATCGGCGCCAAAGCGGTCTGGCAAACCAATACGCATACCGGCTAAATCATCAGGGTCATCCAGGCCTTGGGATTCTAATGCCAGCACTCCGATGGGCGTATCACGATACCAACCCAAAATTGTGATCACCGGCAGCCCATGATCGCGTGCCAGCAGCACCTGCTCACCTGAAGAAATAGCAAAAGGAATCTCACCGTCCCCAACTAAACCAATTCCTTCGGCATCTAAACCATACTCAAACCTAACGTCAATCCCCGCATTCTTAAAAAACCCTCTCGCCTCAGCCGCATAAAAGGGCGCATATTTTATACTGGGGGAAGTTCCCAAAAATAGGTGCAGAACAGGCAAAGGCTCTGCTTCAGAAATGGGCAGCGGGGTTGGGTCACTGCCGCAGGCCGAGATGAGAATAACCAGCAAGAGAATCAGGACTGTTTGAATGGCGCGAGGCATAGAAAAGATGCTGTTCATAACTTAATGATACACGGTCTATTGATTCCCCGCTATAAAAAAA
>JBDLJO010000042.1:0-14184 GCA_039714275.1 Chloroflexota bacterium
CTGCTGCCGATGTGTTCGGCTGTGCCGCGCCAGGTATTACCATCAATCGGGTCCCTATCTGTCCAAAGACGGAGGATGAATGTGGCTTTACGGGTTGGTGTCGGCATGATCTAAAAGTTGTGTCTAGCTTACACAACGCTATTTACTCATTTCGGCCATCACTCTTCCGACGTTTGCCATTAATTCTTTATTCTCTTTTGTAGGGCTAAAATCGATAAACTTTAAGTTCTTGTCTACAATTGCGGTATGACCTGCCGGAGCGAAAAACACATCGCCTTCCTCGAATACCTCTTCGGTTCCATCGTCATAAATAAACCGAAACGCACCTTCGAAAATGTAACCCCAATGAGGACAATGGCAGCTGTCGTTCGGCAATCCTTTCAGCAGTGGCGTGAAATCAGTGCCTTCTGGAAGCTGATGATAAATAGCATCCATATTCCCAAAACCCTCAAGTTTACGCATTATTGTTCCAGGTCCTTCCATGATTACTGGTATATCTTCTTTTTTGATTTTCATGACTTGCTCCTTTATATTTTTTAATAGATTTTTATATTTTGATACCTTGTCCATCTTTGCCAAATTCATCCAGTTATTTCTTATTTCTCAATTCCTTCAATAAACAAATCATCTGGCATACCGCCTACGAAATATGGCAAATCTGGGTGTCCGAGCTGCTGGCGAACGGCATGGGCTTCACCTGTATGAAAAAAGTAATGAAAGGTGGTACGGAGTAACTTGGTGCCGTGGCTTTCATTGGATTTGACACTACCTTGGGCCAAAATTCTCTTCATAACATCTTCGCTGGCCGACCCAAATAAGGATTCTTCAAAACCTTCAGTTTCCTGTTCAGGATAGATCTCCAATTGTTCCATAGTCAACGTGTCAAGGAACGGATCTGCAGCTGCGGTGATATCGTGCCAGACCTGCCACATATCAGCCAGCGGCGGCGTGGTTGCGGGTTGACCAAACCCCACTAATTTATTTAATTGAGGGTGAGGTACCTTGCCCTGAGGGAAAAACACAAAATAGTACTGTTCTTGGGCTGCCAGATGGCCGACCATCCAACTGATGCAGTTCATCGGCATGATGCGGCGGCGAGCATCCTCATCAGAAACGCCCTCCAAGCAGCGAGCAAATTCACTACGGGCAAAACGAAGCTGGGTTACAAGCGGGTGAGTCATATTTTCTCCTTGCGCCTTGGGCATACAAAATAGGAAATGATTGATGCTGTATTCTAGAATAGGCAACTTAATGGGAACTTAATGGGATTTAACACAGAATTGGGAACTAGATTGATTTTGGATGATCAGCTGCTATATTTGGAAATTTTAGCACCCAATATCTGGTGCTATCAGGGAAGAGCTGTGTTTAAAAATGTAGTGCGAAGTTCTTCATCTTCTAGGGCTGCAGCAATGGTTTGGATGATATTTTCTGCTTCAGCCAGTATTTTATCTGCATCATGCTGATGATTGCTTTGACGATGTAGGTCGGCCAAATTGAGTCTGCCCGTCCAGCGGAGAGGTTGGTATTGGATAGCGTCAGCCAGAGAGATAGCCAATTGCAATTCGCTAATAGCGCCATCTAGATGGGCAAGTTTTGCTAATGCCTGTCCCTTTAATGCATGATTTAGGGCAGTGTATTTGCGAGCAGCGGTCTTTTCTGCCAGCAGCAATCCCTCATCTGACAAGGCAAGCGCTTTTTCTGGATCATCGAGAGCCAAAGAACACAACGCGCGCGCGTGCAACAGCCGCATCTGCCAGCGCCAGTTGTGAAAACCGAACGACCCGACATTAATTTGCTGCTCAATCTTATCCAGCAAATCCAACGCCTGTCTTGGCTTATCGAGGTACAGCATGTCGATAGACATATTCAGTCGGGCGCTGATCTCCGGTGATGGTTTATCCCACTGCTTGGCAAAATCAACCCCCTGCTGGTCAAAATTCAATGCCCTTTGATAATCACCCAGTTCACGATAGATCCAGCCTCGCATGTTAAATACTTGTGCCAAGAGGTAGCGATCCCCGGTGATCTGCGCTTCTTCCTGACAACGATCGAAGGCTTTTAGGGCGCGGCTGTAATCTCCACGCCCGGCTAAAGCCCGACCCAGGATATTCCAAGCATAAGCAACTGCACTGCGATCATTTGATCCTGCAAGCAATTTTATACCGTGTTCAGCGGCGATTGCGGCTTCATCGAACTCGGCCTGCTGTGTGTATAAAAAACCAATTTCCACCGTGGCGCGGGCTTGCAGTTGGACATCATTCAGCTGAACGCTAACTTTTTGTGCGCGAGAAGCTGTTTCCAGGGCACTGCTTAGGTCGCCGCTGCTCTCATGAACCTCGGTGATCAAGAGCAAACTTTTAGCCAGATAAACTTGATTGTCTGCCTCTTCTGCAGCAGCCAGAGCAGCTTCCACCTCTTGCACGCCTCCATCAGGTCGATGCTGACGGTTAACATTGAGGGCCATTGTGTACAGGAGTCCGGCGCGGCGGGTGAGGTCATTAAACCGTTCAGCGAGAAGAAGCGCTTGTTGAAGAACCGTTGCTGCCGCTTCATGATCATCCAGAAACATAAAAGCAATTCCAAGACCCAGATAAGCGTCCATTTGTGCTGCTGGCTGGTCCGCTAAGGCCAATGCGCGCTCGTAGTGGTGCACCGATTGCTGGTAGGCATAGGTGTCCTGGGCATGCTTACCAGCCTGCATCCAATACGCTAATGCCACCTCATTTTCCCGTCCGTGTTCAAAATGGTGGGCCAATATTGAGGCATTACTTGGAGATGGCGACATTTCCTGCAACATTTCTGCTATTTGGCGATGATAAAATTCGCGCCGGGCGGCACTTAAATCATAGTAAACAACATCTCGAATTTTATGATGGTCAAAATCGTACTGTCCAGTTGTTTCTACCAACAATTGCCGTTCGACAAGTTTTTCTACCGCATTCAATAGTGACAAATGCGGCTGAAGACTGATGGCCTGCAGTGTGGAGAAATCGAGGGGACGGCCGTAAACTGCAATCCAGTTTAGCGATTCCTGTTCTGAAAGCGGCAAATCCTGCAGACGATCGCGCACCAGATCCCGGACAACATCGGGCAAAGTCAGTGAAGGATCTGCTTGCGCCAGCGCTGACCAATTCTTTTCAGCAGCGTTATCCAGCAGCCCATCTTCTCGCATGGATTGAAGCAATGATGTGAAGAAAAAAGGATTGCCATCGGTTTCCTGGTATAACCATTGACTAAGCTGATCAACATGAGGAGCTGTGTCGGCTGTTTGTTCCAGCAAGGCAGTTGTATCTGCCTTGGTAAGGCGTGTTAAAAGAAGAGAAGTGACGTTTGATTCCCGCTTCAAACCGTGAAGCATGGTAATCAGGTCTGCATCGCTAGAAATGTTTTCTCCTCGTAAGGCAAAAATCAATATAATTGGAACCCTATCGATATGGCGGGTCAGGTAATGAAGGCATTGCAGGGTAGCAGAATCAGCCCAGTGAATATCATCGATAATAATGAGTAATTTACTTCGTTCCGCATGTTTGGCGAAAAGTTGAAAGATCGCCTGGTAAAGCCGGCCCTGCTGACTATCGTCCAGCTCATCTGACAGCGAGGAAACTGTCCTTGCGGCGGCGGCCGTTGCTTCCATTTCGGGCACCAAGATGGCCAGTTCGCGCAGCCAGACAGGCGCCAATTGCTTCCAGAGAACATCATTTGCCATCACCTGGCGTGCTAAATCAATCAGTGGTTGATAAGGCATGGATTGCTCAACATGGTAGCAATGAGTACTTAGAATACGGAAACCATCCTGATGCGCTACCACAGCTGCTTCACTTACCAGGCGGCTCTTGCCTATGCCTAGCTCTCCAGCAATCAACACCGTTTGTCCCTGACCAACGGTTACTTGTTTCAGCAATCGAGTAAGCCGGTCAATTTCTACACCCCGACCGACAAAGGGAGAAGGGATTTGCAAGGGGGTGCTGACGAGTGGGAAAACCTGCTCGTCTGGCTTCCATTTTCCATCCGGTAACTTGATCTGCCGGGCGAGTTCAACCGTTTCTGGCATAGGATCTACGCCAATCTCATCCTGTAATGAATCGGCTAGTTCGGCATATACTTTCAGCGCAGCGGTTCGCTCACCCAGAGCAGCATGGGAACTCATGAGCAAACGAGCTGCGGTTTCATTGATGTTATCCGTGTTCAGGATTTCCTGGCTAAGATTAATAGTCTGTTGATAACGGCCGTTTTGCCTATATGCTAAAGCCAGATTGACCATCAATTGCTCGAAACGCCGCTTCCATTGTATACGTGGAAATTGTGCCCATTCAGCATAGAGTTCATCGCCCAAATAATCTCCTTTATACAAAGCGCGAGCTGC
Source organism: Chloroflexota bacterium (assembly GCA_039714275.1). Classification (GTDB taxonomy): domain Bacteria; phylum Chloroflexota; class Anaerolineae; order Anaerolineales; family UBA11858; genus JBDLJO01. The sequence continues at coordinate 4,367 of JBDLJO010000042.1, forward strand.
TTCCCACGCTGTAATACGGATTGTCAAATCGGTCGCAGATTGAGCGGCGGCAAGATGAGCGGCAAAAGCGTCGCCATCCATCCAGTAGCTGCTTTCGACGTTGAAGCAGTATCCTTCTCCCTGTTTGACAATATAAGCTGAAGGCGCACGAGGCTGTAAATTTGGCTGCAATACGCGACGCAATTGACTGACAGTGACCCATAGATTATTTTGTGCTTTGCGAAACGGCAGGTCAGGCCAAAGATATTCCAAAATTTGATCTTTAGAGACAAGTTGCCCTGGTTCAACCAACAAAATCTGGAACAGTGCCTTCGTTTTTTGGGTTGGCAAAGTCAGAAGTTCTTGGTGACGCCAAACTTCAAATGGACCTAAGATCTGAATGCGGAGAGTGGCTTCTTTTGGCAGTTTATCTTTCATGACATATATAAAACATCTTCTATGCTTCGGGACCCCCCCATGATTTTTGAGCAGCTATACGAACGGTTGTCTTTAATTTATTAGCACAATTTTTGGCGAGAATTTCCAAAGCAGAGAGCAGCATCTCGATCTATTGAGGTTGGCATGCTCCCATCAGGATTTGGAAAACCAATCAGAGAAAATGATTTAAGTTTCAAATATTGGTCAATGCCATTATTTTATATTATCACAGCTCGGAACAAGAACTTTAAAACGCAATAGAATTTTCACCTGAAAAATGATGGTAAATAAAGGAGGTCATTCGTAACAAACCCCTAGAGATGACAGCAAAACGCGGCGCGACCTTTACGGCTGGTAATTTTTAGATGTTATTTGAACAATAATGCTAAGGATATGAACTTTGGGGTTAATTTTGTTCTGCGTCCTCAAATCCGTTGGGCAGGATATCTTTTTGAACAAGGTCAATGTCCGCAGCTTTGATGAAATTCATTGAATTTTGATCGATGCGGTAGGCGATGCTGTAGACAATCCTGGTTATGCCAGCATTGATCAATACCTTGGTGCAATTGATACAAGGGAGGTGGGTAACATAACATGTGGCGCCGCGGGTTGAGACCCCATGCAGGGCGGCCTGGATGATCGCATTGGTCTCAGCGTGGATGGTGCGAATGCAGTGCCCATCAACAAGCAAATGACCGACTTCATCACAATGTGCCTGACCTGCAGGAGACCCATTGAAACCAGTGGTTAAAATCCGTTTATCGCGCACCAAAACGGAGCCTACAAAGGCGCGGTCACAAGTACTGCGTTCGGATACAGCAAAAGCGATCTTTAAAAAATAAGAGTCCCAGTCTGGGCGCATAATTCCACTCCTCCAGGCATTAATTTCAACTATCATACCATCTAATAAAGCACGATGGGAGAAAGGACGAACAAATATTTTTCAACCAGCTCACTTTACCTTCCAGGGCATCTTTGTACCTTAGTGGTCTTTTTAATTTCCCCAATCAAAAAAGCGTTGAGAAGCTTACTTTTCTCAACGCTTTTGTTTGAAAATATTTCCTGAAGATCTAGATGCTTAGAGATCTTTTAGAAATACGCCCAACGCTAATAAGACAAACCCCACCAACACGAACCAAAATGCGGCTCCAGTAACAAAGGGGATTTGTACCAGGGTTCCTAAGAAACCAAGTACCGCAAGGGCAACTGCAATATAAAATGTGATGTTTTTTGGTGCAGAGAGATTCATAGCATTACTCCTTTTGAATGGGTTATTAGGATAGGTTATTCATTTTTAAAAAGAGGACAGCTGAACAATTCAGTGGGTCTCTTTTAATCTTTAAGCTTTGGGATTTTCAGGACCTGACCAGCAATGATCCGGTTGGGATTATCGCCAATGATCCCTTTATTCTCTTCGTAAATCGCCATCCACTTTGCTTTGGCGGCAGAGCCGTAGTATTTTAGTGAAATATGACCAAGGGTATCGCCTGCGACAACTTTATGTTCGGCAACATATTCTTTTGCAGCGGCGCGATCTTTTGCTCTGCGAAGGTCGACTTTCCCCCCGGAAGCCGGTCTAGGTTTAACGGCCACCGGTTTCTTTTTAACCGGTCTGGCGGGAGCGGGGGCTTTTTTAGATGGTCTGGAGGGGGCGGTCACCTTTGCTTTTGGTTTAACGGCAGCCGCAGCTTTGGATCGTTTGGATTTGACAGCTGCTTTTATTTTCACCAAAGCTTTTTCCTCTTTTTTAGAGAGCTTTTTGCCTGTTCCCAAGAGCCCTTCACCGGCTGCCTCAGCGACCGCATCAGCGACATCTTTGAGGAATTTCCGATACCCATCAGCCTCTTTCTGGTCTAATTTTGCAGCCAATAGATCGTTGATCTCTTCCAAGGCTTGTTCAGCATCTGATAATGTAGCTGATTTGATGGCTTTAGCTGGTTTCAGCTTATCACCGACAACTTCCTTAACCACGGCGCTGCTGGATGAATAATCACCAACGACCTTCTTGAAGGCCTTAGATTCCTTAGCTTTGACCGTTAAGGCGACGTTTCCATCAGCAGCAGCCAGGGCTGCGAAGACCCATTCTGGCCCATCAGCAATCATCTGCCATTCGTTTTTCGAGAATAGAGCTTTTTTTGACATACTATTTTCTCCTCCTAAAATTTTGTAGTGAACCTTATCTATCTTTTTAGATAACACCCCACGAGCAAATTGCTCGCTATTTAATTATAAACGCAAAAACGTCCGTGTATCTTAACAAATCCGATAGACTTTGAACATCAATTAATTCTATTTTTTGTAACTACCCAGCTTTAATGAAAGCACACAAGAGAAAGAATCCACTCCCACACATTGAGCAAAAGCGTTACAATAACTCCCTAAAATCAGCCTATTTTAACTAGGAGAACTTGGTATGTGCGGTATTTTCGGAATTGTTACGAAGGAAGAACAACAACTCGGACCAACCTTAATTGAGGTTGGACATCGACTTTCATATCGCGGGTATGACACGGTTGGAGCAGCAACCCTGCCTCAACAAGGAGAAATCGATTTACGTAAGGACGCCGGTAAAGTCGCTCAGGTCGCAGAAAAACTAAATTTTGAAGAAATGCACGGCAATCGCGCTATCCTGCAGCTGCGCTGGGCTACTTTTGGCGCGCCATCACAAATCAACGCTCAACCGCATTTAGATACAGATGGTGTTATGGTTGGCGCGCATAATGGCAATATCGTTAACAATGCCGAACTTCGTCAAGTTTTTGCAGCGGAAGGCATGAACGTTCGCTCCGAGAATGATGGTGAAAGCTGCGTACATGCAGTAGAACGCTTCGTTAATCAAGGCTATGATATGCTGGAATCGATACGCAGGGCGACTCGTATTCTGGAGGGTGATTACGCTTTCGTAATTGGTAAAGTTGGCGAAGATCGTCTTTACGCAATCAAGAAGGGATCAGGGCTTGTAGCTGGGATTGCCGAGGATGCAGTTTGCATCGGCTCCGACTTGCCCTCCGTTTTACCCATCACGCGTAAGATCATGCGCGTCGAGGATGGTGAAATCATAACTTTTTGGGCTGACGGATGGGAAATACACAAAGTTGACGATGGCAGCCTGGTAGAACGCGAACCAGAAATCGTTGAGGACACGATGGAATCAGTGCAAAAGGGCGGCTATCCTCATTTTATGGTTAAAGAAATTCATGAGCAGTCTCAGGTTGCCAGCGAGCTGCTGCAGCTATTAGATAAGAGCACTGATTTAACGCCCATGATTGAGAAGCTGAAAAATGCTCGCAATATCTATTTGGTTGCTTGCGGTACAAGTTATCATGCCAGTTTACTCGGTTCGGTATATTTTGGCCGCCTGACCGGGCGCGCCACCATCCCAGTTCTAGCACCGCAATTTATTGCTCAATATGGGTCGACAATTGGACCGGAAGATGTGGGTATCTTTGTCAGCCAGAGCGGGGAAACCAAAGATGTGCTCAATGCCATCCAGGTTGCTGACGCAAACGGCATGGCAGTTCTAGGATTGGTAAATGTGGTTGGCTCAGCGCTGCCTCGTGCCAGCGTTCATCACCTTCCTTTAGCTTGCGGCTATGAAATCAGCGTTCCGGCAACCAAGACGTTCACCAATCAGGTAGTGGCTTTTCTATATCTAGCCATGCGCATGGGAGGACACGATACGGGCATTTTGAAAGACCTGCCCCGGTGGATTGACGAGACTTTAGATAAGGTGATGCCCCAAGTTGAGGCCGTGGCCCCCAAGATCACACCCTGGGATGATCTCTACTGTCTGGGATATGGATTAACTTATCCGATAGCCCTGGAGGGCGCTTTGAAACTCAAAGAGATCACTTATGCTCACTGCGAAGGGATGCTCTCAACCGAATTCAAGCATGGTCCCCTCTCAGCAGTTACCGAAGGCTACCCACTAATTTTTGTGGCCGGACCAGAGGACATCCCCCTGATCGTCAGCGGTATCAATGAGGTAACCTGCCGGGGCGGACACGCCATTGCGATTGGTGAAGATGATCCACGCCTGCATACCAATGCCCAAGATGTTATCGTGCTGCCAACTATCGATGCACCAGAAGGCATACGTGCCAATATCTTCGCGCTGCTGAGTGTTTTGCCTTTGCAGCTGCTCTCCTATAAAATCAGTTTGGCGCGCGGTTATGACCCCGATTTTCCCCGCAATCTTAGCAAAACCCTAACGGTAGATTAATGTATCACGCAAAAATCAAAAAACGCTTCTCTGGTAGAAGCGTTTTTTTGATTCCAAATATTGAAACGAGTTAAACCGGTATTGATATCTTTTCATCAAGTTTGTTCAACTTAAAGGCCTGTCAAGTAATTTATGATTTGATGCGGGTATTAACCAAAAAACGCCGCCTTCAAGCAGCGTTTTGGATTATTAATCGGTGATCTGTATTATCCCCAAAAAGTCTACTTAAAGAGAAACAACATTTGATGCCTGGACACCTTTGGGTCCTTCTTCAATAGAAAATTCTACTTCCTGACCTTCGTCCAAACGTCTGTAACCATCCATTGCAATCGCTGAAAAGTGCACAAAGATATCATCGCCTTCTTCACGTCCAATGAAACCATAACCTTTGTGAGCGTTGAACCACTTAATAGTGCCGGTAATCCGATCAGTCATTTTATTAACTCCAACAGAATTTTTTAGTTTATACCAATCTTTAATGATCAAGAAAGTATTTTTGACGGGGGCAAGATTATCATGCCATTATAGAGCTGTCAAGCTTAAGAAAATTTTCCTAAAGATTTGCATGCCATCTGGAGAATCATCACTTCGTGATCGTAAATTCCTGAAATACGAGAAAATAAGCACGATTCAAGGGTGAGATAGCGGTATAATCTTTAAATCACGATGCGTAATATTTTGGAGGAATGATGAGCACAACAGAGCGTAAAATTCGAGTGCTGGTCGCCAAGCCAGGCTTAGATGGACATGATCGAGGCGCCAAAGTTGTGGCCCGCGCCCTGCGAGACGCCGGTATGGAAGTGATCTACACGGGGCTGCGCCAGACCCCTGAGATGATCGCCGAGGCAGCACTACAAGAGGACGTTGATATCGTTGGGCTGTCCATCCTTTCGGGTGCGCATATGGTGCTTGTACCTACGATTTTAGAGCTGCTGAAAGCTAACGGGCAAGACCAAGTTAAAGTTTTCGTGGGAGGCATTATCCCTGACGATGATATCGAAAAATTAGCTGACACTGGCGTAACCGGCATTTACGGTCCCGGCACATTGACAGACCAAATTGTTAGTGATGTTCGGAAAGCTGTTTTGGGCGAGACCGGTATATAGCATGGTTTCGGTGCAAGATGTACTGGCGGGAAATCGCCTAGCGTTGGCCCGCTTGCTGACAGAAATTGAAAACGAAACATCAGATGGCCGCAGGGCCCTGAATGAGATTTTTGTGAAAACAGGGCGTGCACATCTGATTGGCGTAACCGGCTCACCCGGCACTGGCAAATCGACCCTGGTGAACCAATTAGCACACTATTATCGCAAGCCACAAGACGGTCAGAAACCCCAAAGCGTGGCAGTTATTGCGGTAGATCCATCAAGTCCTTTTTCGGGAGGCGCTGTACTGGGAGATCGGGTGCGGATGCGCGACCTGGCTGGCGATCCCGGCGTATTCATACGGTCTATGGCATCGCGCGGCTCCCTGGGCGGGTTAGCCGCCGCTACATCCGGCATGGTGCAAGCCTTCGACGCAGCCGGTTATGATATTATTTTAATCGAAACAGTTGGTGCAGGTCAGGCGGAAGTAGATATTGCCCGATTAGCGCACACAACCCTGGTCATTGAAGCACCGGGTATGGGTGATGATATTCAGGCCATAAAAGCTGGTATTCTTGAAATTGCTGATATTTTAGTGATCAACAAAGCTGACCGCTCAGGCGTTGAGAATACCGAACGAGCCTTGAAAGGCATGTTAAGCTTAGCTCACCCAGTGGAACGTGTTTTTCACCACCACGGCCATATAGAGGAAACGGCCCCTTTCCAGGCAGAACCCAGTCCAGATCAGGAAATTTGGGTCGCCCCAATCCAACGCACGATCGCCCCTGAAGGCACGGGAATCACAGAACTCGTTGATCAAATCAACCAGCACCGTGTTTATCTTAAAAATAGCGGTAATTGGCAGCAGCGTGAAATGGCCAGATTGCAAAACGAGCTCAACAACTTAATTCAAATCAAATTGACCAATCAGTGGCGCAGGGGTTTATCTCCTCAAGGTTATCAAAACATTCTGGAACAGCTTGTCCAACGCAGCATATCCCCGCGCGAGGCTGCTAATTTATTAATTAATGGAGTACGTGAAAAATGATTTACGGCAACCGTATTCGATTACGAGCTATTGAAAGGAGCGACCTGCCGCTTTTTGTTCGCTGGCTTAACGACCCCGAAGTACGTTTGGGATTGCAAATGTATTTACCGCTCTCTCAAAATGAGGAAGAGCTCTGGTATGAGGGGATGATGAAAAGGCCGGCGGAAGAGCACCCTCTGCTGATTGAAATTGAAACACCGAAAGGCTGGGTACCCGTGGGCAACTGCGGATTTTTAGCCCCGAATTGGCGCCTCCGAAAAGCTGAGATTGGCATTTTCATCGGAGATAAAAAATACTGGAACCAGGGATACGGCAGTGAGGTGATGCGCCTGGCACTAAAACTTGGATTTGAAAGCATGAACTTAAATCGGATTTCTCTTCAAGTTTTTACCAACAACCCGCGTGCAATACGAGCATACGAAAAGGTTGGCTTTGTACATGAGGGACGCCTGCGCCAAGCTCATTATGACAACGGTCAATATCACGACATCTTGATCATGAGCGTGTTACGCTCGGAATGGCAGTCATCATAACCAGGAGTATCCTTGAAAAGACATTCCTGGTTTTTTATTAAAGGGTAAAACAATGATTAAACAAACCCCAACCTACAGCATGTATGGTGATATAAAACTATATGCAGGAACAGCCAGCCCGGAACTGGCATCTCAAATCTCTCAATATTTGGGAGTTCCGCTCAGCCACCAAGATGTACAACATTTTCCCAATGATAATTTGTGGGTGCGCTTACAAAGCAGTATTCGGGGACAGGATGTTTATGTTATTCAAACCACATCACGCCCGGTACATCGTAATTTAATGGAGTTGTTAATCACCCTCCAAACCCTGCGATTGGATTCGGCCGGTCGTGTCACTGCGGTAATTCCATATTTAGCCTATACCCGCTCCGATAAAAAGGATAAGCCGCGCGTGCCAATCACGGCACGACTAGTCTGCGATATGATCGAAGTAGCGGGCGCCGACCGCTATATGACTCTCGATCTGCATGCTGGGCAAATCCAAGGTTTTTTCTCAATTCCGGGAGATGTGATCAGCGCTTTTCATATCCTTCAAGATCAAGTGAAAAAACGACTGCCCAGCATGAATAATCCCGTGCTGGTTACCGCCGACCTCGGTTTTGCCAAAAAAGGGCGCAACTTTGCAGCCGGGTTAGATATACCGATTGCCTTTGTTGAAAAACGCCGCAGTGGGTCAAAAGACCAGGCCGAAGCATTAACTGTGATCGGCGATGTTAAAAACCGCGATGTTATTCTGATCGACGATGAAGTTGATACCGCCGGCTCGATCTCACAAGCTGCGCATTTAGTAAAAAAACATGGCGCCAACGATATTTCGCTGGTCTTTGTCCACCCCACTTTCTCCAACTCAGCTGCAAAACGTCTGGCAGAATCCCCAATTTCCAGGATTATCACCACCAATACTATTCCAATAGATCCAAAGGATCAGGCACTGCTCAAAGGAAAATTGCGCGTTTGCTCAATTGCTTCTTTGCTAGGCGAGGTTATTCTGCGTGCCCATGAGGGACGCAGTGTTGGTGAGATGTTCAACGAATAAATGCCCGAGCTGCCCGAAGTTGAGACTATTCGCCGGACACTCAGTGATACACCCGGTTTGATCGACCAACATATTTTGGGCGTTGATTTACGCTGGGAGCGCACCCTGGCAGCTCCAGGGAGTCAGGAATTCAAGAAAATGATCGTCGGGCAAAAGCTGGGGGCTATCGGAAGGCGCGGCAAACACCTTCTCTTCCACCTGAGCCGCGAGACCCTTGTTATCCACCTGCGCATGAGCGGCGATTTGCTTGTGAAAAAATCCAATGAACCGATCGCAAAACATGATCGCTTGCTGCTCGATTTTGAAAGCGGCAAGCGCTTAGCCTTTAATGACACCCGTAAATTTGGCCGAATTTGGTTGGTTAGTGAACCAGAAGAGCTGTTAGCACACCTTGGTCCTGAGCCTTTGGAAAAATCCTTTACTCCAGAAATCTTATTCGACGGTTTGCAAAAGTATCGCCGGCAAATAAAACCGCTTTTACTCGATCAACAGTTTATCGCCGGGATCGGCAATATCTATGCCGACGAGTCCCTTTATAAAGCCCGAATTCACCCACAAACCCGTTCAAATATGTTAAACTTAGAACAGGCAAAACGCCTATGGTGGTGTATTCGTGATGTGCTCAAGGAAGGAATCCGACGCAACGGCACCAGTATCGATTGGATTTACCGTGGCGGGGATTTCCAAAATTACCTGCAAGTGTACCAACGCACCAGCAAACCTTGTAATCAATGCAGCACCCCCATTGAACGTATCCGAGTAGGACAACGCGGCACTCATTTTTGCCCGCAGTGCCAGCCTACCAATGAAAATTAACAGCAACAGCTTATCCTGAGGATTATTATGAACGATCTTGGTTTTTTCCTTATTGTCGCCGGTGCTGGATTTCTAATTGGGCTTTTGATCAGCAGTTTCATTGCTTCGCTGCGGAAGCCACCACCAAATATACGCCAATCAGCCGCACCAAAACCCGGACAAGGTGAGCCGGAATATCCGCGTGGGGCTGTCCATATCTGGCAAGACGAGCAAAAGAATGCAGTCATGCTTAAGATCGGTCAGAAAACCCTTGCGGTTGGAGAAGATCTGGGGCCAAAAGAGAAAAAATATATTAGCACTTTAATTATGTATTTGCAAAATTGGGTTGAAGTGCCGGAAGCAGAAGAGCAAGTTACACCAGCTGCACCAGCTGCACCTGCTGCACCAGACCCAGAAAGCCAAGCGATAACAGATACTGAACAGGATGAAACTGAAGAGACTGACCCACCTGAAGAAACCAGTATTGTCCAGCAAGTTAATGATTTGTTACAACAAAAACTGGTCGATTCTCCCTTCAAAGATATTGGTGTCATATTAATGGAAATGCCCAATAAAGGTATGGTGGTGATGGTTGGCAAAGAACAATACCCAGATGTAGGTTCCGTCCCTGACCCTGAGATCAGAAAATTCATTCAAGATACCGTGATTGAGTGGGAGA
>JBDLJO010000043.1:0-14086 GCA_039714275.1 Chloroflexota bacterium
TCAATCAGCGGGAACTGGAACGGGCGGGATTTCTGGGACATCATTGTTGTCATTTTCAGCGGATTTCAACCTCCTGGCAGTTGGTACCCCAAGTGCCAGGAACCCGACAACGGCGACCAAGGATAAGATTCCTGCAAGATACCAGACCCAGTTGGGATCGTAATGGTCCATGATCAGGCCAGCACCTAAGACACCAAACATATTGGGCAGCAGCCAGCTAAAACCAAACACAGCCATATAGCGCCCGCGTTTATCTTCGGGAGCAAACTGAGCCGCTAAGGATTGTCCAATCGGGGCGGTGATCATTTCTCCAATGGTGATGATTCCCATCGCCACAAAGAACATCACCGTGGCTGAAACAAAGCCATACATCGCAAATCCGATGCCGTAAAGGAAAGTTCCGATTGCCATCAAAAGCATGGGGGGACGTCCGGCAATCTTGCGAGTAATCCAAAACTGGAAGAGCACAACCATAGCGGCGTTCATGCTCAATATCCAGCCAAACCCTTCGGCAGGCACCCCATGATTATCACGCAGGAAAACTGAAAGCGTGCTCTGCATTTGCATGTAAACCAGGACCATCAAAGCGGAGACGGCCAAATATCCCATGAATACCCAATCGGTAATCACATCTTTATAACCGCCCACAGTTTGGACGATGGTTTCTTCTGCTGCGCCGGGTTCTTTTTCCGGTTTGGTCTCGGGAATCACAAAGTAAACGATAATACCGGTAATTAAACTCGCCACGGCATCCGCAATGAACAATAACATAAAGGAACGCGAGGCCAGAAAACCACCCAATGCCGGACCAATAGTAGCGGCTAAGTTGGCGGATACCCGCATGATGCCAAAGCCTTCGGCTTGCTGTTTGGCTGGCAAGATATCAGCGACCATTGCCTGTCGTGCAGGACCACCGGCACTGCCAATAATTCCTAAAACGGCAGCCAAAATATAGAAGAGATTTAATTCATTAACCAACCCCATCGAAATACTGCCAATCCCACTGACAACCAACCCGAACAGCATCATGGATTTACGGCCAAATTTATCGGTCATCGCGCCGCCCAGGATGCCGCCAAGAACGCTGCCAACTGAAAACATGGCAAATAAGTAGCCTACCTGAGTCATGCCCACATTAAATTTATCGGTGATATAAAGAGCGAAGAAAGGGAATAGGATAAAACTGCCGATTTGATCGACAAAACTGGCGCCGGTCAAGGTCCAAAATGTGTTGGGGAATTCATGATAGGTAGATTGAATTTTTTTGAACATCAGGAATATTCTCCGGATCATAGAAGCAAATACCAGGCAACAGCTACAATTAACTTACTTCTATTTACGCTTTTCTTAGTTTCGTTTATTGTTTTCCCCCGATATTACATGTTTTCTTGCCGTTTGTCAATATACAGTTGCGTTTTTCTGTCAACGATATAGGTTGCGTGCCTGGATAATATTATATACTTCAGGATTTAAACCAGCCGGACAGCCCCTCCCCAATTGTATTTGCTGGCGTATATGACTTGATGAGATCGCTGCCGGCGGCAGATCGATGAATGCCAGCTTAGAGGTAATACCGGGGATTTCCCTTTCCAACTCATCAAGGGACAGATCGGTATCGGGACGGCGCAGGATACCCAGGAGATGGCAATTTCTCACGAAAGTTACCGGATCTCGCCAGGTGTGCAAATCCCGCAGCGAGTCCTCCCCCATCAAATAAACCAATTGTGCATCTGGGTATTGGTCCGCCAGCAGTTTAACCGTTTCCACCGCATAATGCGGTCCTAGGCGATCGATTTCGACACGCGAAAGCTCGAAGAACGGGACATCTCCAATCAGAGATTCCAACATATCCCAGCGATCAACCCAGGGGGTGATGATTTGGTCGGGTTTGTGAGGCGGTTGGGGAGTTAAGACCCAGAGAATGAGATTGAGTTCTAACTGTACCAGCGCCTCGGTAGCTAAAGCAAGGTGACCATTATGCGGCGGATCAAAAGTACCGCCAAATATACCCAACCTATTGGTCACAGATTATTCCTGCCACTCCAGTTCGTACTTACCGATGAAGACAGTATCCCCCACCTGCACACCGGCCTCAAGGAGCGCATCTTCAATGCCCAAAGCACGCAAAATACGCTGGAAACGACGCGTTGATTGGGCAAATTCCCAATAGGTCATCGCGGCAGCGCGTTCAATAGCTGCTCCGGTAACATGCCAGCCGTCATCTGCAGCTTCAATTTCAAAAGCGCGCGGATCAGTCTCTGGACGATAAACGGGCATTTCGTCAACTTCAGGAGTATCAACTTCAGCCGGAAATTCTTCCAAAAGTTCCAGGGCACGGAAAAGAACGGGACGAACACCGGTACCGGCAACTGCGGAGATGGGATAAGCTTCATACCCCCGGGACTCCAGTTCTGTTTTCATTTGAGGCCAGGCAGCTTCAACATCAGGCAAATCCATTTTATTGAAGACCACGATCTGGGGTTTTTCCCCCAGAGCCGGGTCAAAGAGGGCCAACTCACTGTTGATCTGGGAGAAATCCAGGAGAGGGTCAACTGCAGACCCATCAATCAAATGAATCAAAACCCGGGTACGCTGAATATGACGCAGAAATTCGTGGCCGAGACCAATGCCTTGATGAGCTCCTTCGATCAAACCGGGGATATCGGCTAAAACCAGAGAGGTGTCTAAATCCAGGGCTACAACACCGAGGTTGGGCGCTAATGTGGTGAACGGGTAAGCGGCAATTTTTGGTTTGGCATTGGTAACCGAGGCCAGCAAGGTTGATTTTCCGGCGTTGGGCACGCCAACTAAGCCAACATCGGCAATTAGCTTCAACTCAAGACGCAAATTGCGTTCTTCGGGGGGCTCCCCTTTCTCCGCCAAGCGCGGGGCTTTATTGCGCGAGGTGGCAAAGCGCGCATTGCCGCGACCGCCGCGCCCACCTTTACAAACCACTAAGGTTTGTTCTGGGGTGGTTAAGTCTCCCAATAAATCATTCGAATCATCATCGTAGATCAACGTGCCAGGCGGGACATCTAAGATCATATCTTCGCCGGACTTGCCGGTCATATTGCTTTTAGCACCGCGGGTGCCATTCTCTGCGATGATCTTATGACGGCGGCGATAGGAGAAAAGGGTGTTGAGCTTTGGGTTAACACGAAAGACAATGTCACCACCCCGGCCACCATCGCCACCGGAAGGTCCACCCGTAGGCACAAATTTCTCACGCCGGAATTGAATAACACCATCACCGCCCCGACCGGAGCAAACATAAATTTTCGCTTCATCAATAAACATTAGCTAAACCCTAACTCGCATTGAAATTCATTAAGAAAAATCTGGTATTCCCTTTTTAAGCCAACAGCCATCAGGGGAAATTCCAGGAAACCATTATACCATCGGGAGGGTATGCTGGTTGATTATGCTATAATGGGTAGGAATAATAAAATTAATCACAAACTTCCACTATCGTAGGAGTCGATCATGAGCAACCCAGAAATCCCAGATATCATTATCGGGCGTTTACCGATCTACTTAAGGACTTTGCAGCGCATGGCTCACGCAGATCAACATATGACTTCTTCACAAGAACTTGGCGAGAGACTCGGTCTTTCGGCGGCTCAAATTCGCAAGGACCTATCCCAATTTGGTGAATTTGGCAAACAAGGTACGGGCTATAATATTTCCTTCCTTATTGAGCAGCTGCAAAGGATATTGAAATTGGATCGGGTTTGGGATATGGCCATCGTTGGCGCCGGCGATGTTGGGCGTGCGCTGGCTTTTTACCAGGGTTTTCGCAACCGCGGTTTTCAAACAACGATGATCTTTGATAATGATAAGAATAAAGTTGGCACCAAAATTGGTGAGCTCACGGTTACCTGTACCGATGAGATGGTCAGCGCGATCAGCAAAGCCGGCATTAAAATCAGCATGGTTGCCGTACCGGCCGATGTGGCACAGTTGGTCACTGACCTGCTTGTTGAAGCGGGCGTAAAAGCGATATTAAATTACGCCCCTATCCAGCTTGCTGCACCCGAAGATGTGCGGGTTGAAAATATCGATCCCGCAACCCATTTGCAAAAATTGTCTTATTATCTGTAGGCAAAAACACCTAATGATGAATCGAAAAGACCGTCTTATCAAAGACGGTCTTTTTTTGATTCAATATAAACCACCAAGCTATACAGGGGGTAAATTGCGTTTAATTTTAGCGTAAATATTGGGCTGCAGCGCGATGGAGGTACCTTCGACAACACAGGTTAAGGGGTTATCAACCAAATAGGCTGGAACGCCTAATTCTTTGGTAAACAGCTTATCAATGCCCCTCAGCAGCGCTGTACCACCGCAAAGAGCAATCCCACGGTCAATAATATCGGAGACCAGCTCGGGGGGTGTTTTTTCAAGGACACGACGGGTGGCCTCAATAATATCCGCCAGCGGGTCGTGAAGCGCCTCAACAACTTCTGCGGTGGTCAATGTCAGCGGACGAGGTAATCCAGAAACCTGATCCTGCCCCTGGACTTCGATACTCTGTTCTTCATCCTGGGGTACGGCGGCGCCAATCTTGATCTTAATCCGTTCGGCAGTGGGTTGGGCAACGACCAAGCCATATTTGCGGCGTACATAGGTGGAGATAGCTTCATCAAGCTCCAAACCACCCACCCGCAAGGTTTCAGCGGAGACAATACCGTAAACAGCCAAAACGGCTGCCTGCGTTGCGCCACCACCTAATGAGATGATCATATTCCCGGTTGGGGTGTGGAAAGGCAAATCGACCCCTAAAGCAGCGGCCAACGGCTGTTGAATTAGAAACACATCCCGTTTGACGGCTTCTAAAACAGCTTCATGAACCGCACGGCGCTCGACACTGGTGACACCATAAGGAATCGCCATCATCACCTTGGGTCGGAAGAAACGCACCGGGCCGCTGATCTTCTTGATCAGATAAGCCAGCAGCTTTTCTGTAATTTCATAATCAGAGATGACACCGTTTTGGAGAGGATGGGCAACTTCCAATGACTCAGGGACGCGCCCGGACATATCCTGTGCTTCCTGCCCTACAGCCACGATTTTTAGTTCGTCGATGGCAATGGCAACAACAGTGGGTTCTTCAAGAATAACCTGGCCGCCTTCCGAAATTCGAGTTCGGACTGTACCCAGGTCTATCCCCAGTTCTTTTGATAAACCAGCCATATTATTTTATGCTTCATCCTTTATGGATGGCATCGCAATCGAGCGGGGTTTACCGCTGCGGTAACGCCGGACAGCATCCAGACGTAATCTTGAGCGCCGTAGGGCTGCTTCTGTACGCAAGTAAGCATCGGTATCAGGAGGCGGACCTTCGGCCAAGTATTTCTCAGCACGTTCACGAGCTGCTTCGGCACGATCCTCGTCAATTTCAGCAATGTTTTCAGCAGAATCGGCCAGAATAGTAACGATATCCGGCTGAACTTCAGCAATACCGCCTGAAACTGTATAAATATCTTCTTGATCGCCAAGGCGTACGCGAATAACGCCAAAGTTCAATGTCGTCAACAGCGGCGAGTGGTTAGGCAAGATACCCATTTCGCCTTCCCTTCCGGGAAGAACGACAATATCTGCTTCACCTTCAAAAATAGTTCGATCTTGAGAAACTATCTCACAACGAATGGGCATAAGATATAACCCTATCCTTGATTAAGCTACTAAAGCTTCGGCTTTCTTGACCACTTCGTCAATCGTGCCAGCCATCATGAAAGCATCTTCTGGAAGGGCATCGTGCGTACCATCAAGAATTTCACGGAAACCACGAACCGTTTCCCGCAAGGGAACATAAGCTCCTGGGATACCGGTAAACTGCTCAGCAACGTGGAAAGGTTGGGAGAAGAAACGCTCAACCTTACGGGCACGTGAAACGATCAGTTTGTCATCTTCGCTAAGTTCATCAATACCCAAAATTGCGATAATATCCTGGAGGTCTTTATAGCGCTGAAGTACCTGCTGTACTTCGCGAGCGGTATCATAGTGCTCTTGACCAACCACATTGGGATCCAAGATGCGGGATGTGGATGTGAGTGGATCAACAGCAGGATAAATACCTTTGGCAGCAATGGCACGCTCCAAAGCGATGGTGGCGTCCAGGTGGGCAAAGGTGGCTACAGGGGCCGGATCGGAGTAATCGTCTGCGGGAACATAGACGGCCTGCATGGAGGTAATGGATCCTTTGTGCGTGGAGGTAATACGTTCTTGAAGCTCGCCCATTTCAGTCGCCAGCGTAGGCTGATAACCCACGGCCGAAGGCATACGCCCCAACAAAGCGGAAACTTCTGCACCCGCTAAACTAAAGCGGAAAATATTATCAATAAAGAGCAGTACATCGCGGCCGGCATCACGGAAGTATTCAGCCATCGCCAAACCGCTCAAGGCCACACGCAAACGAACACCAGGAGGCTCATTCATCTGGCCGTAGACCATGACGGTATCTTTCATCACGTCGGCTTCGAGCATTTCACGGTAAAGCTGGGTCCCTTCACGGGTACGTTCACCAACACCGGCAAAGACCGAGTTGCCTTCGTGCTCTGCTGCAACGGAGCGAATCAGCTCCATAATAACAACGGTTTTACCCACACCAGCACCGCCAAAGATGCCTGTTTTACCACCCTTGGTAAAGGGGGCAATCAGGTCAATGGCTTTGACACCGGTTTCGAAAACTTCAATACCTGTGGCCTGCTCATCAAAGCCAGGAGCATCGCGATGAATAGGATAGTAAGTATCCGTATCTACGGGTCCTTTTTCATCCACGGTTTGTCCCAAAACGTTAAAAATACGTCCAAGGGTGGCAGTGCCAACGGGAACTTGAATGGGCGCGCCAGTTTGGGATACTTCTGCACCACGCTGCAGACCATCAGTTGAGTCCATTGCAACACAACGAACTACTCCATCACCGAGGTGTTTCTGAACTTCTAAAACAACCGGTGTTTCATTCGAGCGGGCGATCTCTAAAGCATCATAAACATTGGGAAGGTCCCCCCCAGAGAACACAACATCAATAACGCCACCTTGAATTTGGGTAATGCGGCCTATAGCCTTTGCCATACTTGCCTCCGATTTTTCAGTGATCGGCTTCGATTTCTTGAGATCACTGTGGATCTATTTCTTACGATTTATTGATTAGTATTTATCCTAACTTTGTGCTAACGCTTCTGCCCCGCCAGCAATATCGAGCATTTCATTGGTGATGGATTTCTGACGAGCTTTGTTGTATTCCAATTGTAAAGCTGCGCTGAGGTCGGTAGCATTGTCGGTTGCATTCTTCATCGCGACCATACGTGAAGCATGTTCACTGGCTAAGGATTCCATCACGGCTTGATAAACTTGCAGTCCGGTAAAGCGGGGTACGATTTCATCTAATAATTCTTCAGGCCCGGGCTCATAGATGTAAGTGGGGTTGGGGCCTTGGGATGCGGCTGCTGCATAAGATTGAACACGCATTTCGTCGGCATCTTCAATATCAAAGGGCAGTAATTTTTTAAATGTGGGATTCTGACGCGCCATCGTAACAAAGTCTGTATAGAATAAATAGACTTCATCAACACTGCCGCTCAGGTATTCATCTACAGCCATACGTCCAATAGCTGAAACATCGAGGAATGATGGGGCGGCTGGCAAGTCGCTAAACTCTGCCACAACATCCTTACCTCGGCGCAGCATCAGATCGCGCCCCTTACGGCCAACGGTAATATACTGCACGGGGACATCGAATTGATCCGTTTTTTGCCCGGTAAAACGCACAATATTGGAATTATAAGCTCCCGCAAGACCGCGGTCACCGCTGATCATAATTACCAATACGCGTCCTACTTTATCGCGCTCTGCTAAGAGCGGGTGCAGTGACGATCGTCCAGGTTGGGCTGCCATGTGCATAAGCACTTGCCATGCTTTGGTTGCATAAGGCCGGGTGCGCAACACTGCTTCCATAGCCTTTTTAACCTTGACAGCGCTAACGGCCTGCAAAGCGCCGGTAACCTGGGCAATATTTTTGATACTTCGAATACGAAGTTGTACTTCTCTTGGATTTGCCATAGATTCGTTACTTCGTCCGTTTGTCTAAGTTAATTCAATACCACTATCGCCAGGAAGACTGGAAAGCTTCCAGAGCGGAGCGCAGTTCAGTTTCAAGTTCGTCTGTGATGCGGGCTGCTTCAGCAATACCCTTACCAATTTCCGGGTAAGATGTAGAAATATTGCGGGTCAGGGATGTTTCCCATTCGAGCATACGATCGAGCGGCACTTGATCCGCAAAACCCTGTGTGGTGGCAAAAATAACAATCACCTGTTCAGCCAGGGAAACCGGCTGATACTGCGGCTGTTTGAGGATCTCCTGCAAGCGGCGTCCACGTTCCAGACGGCCCTGCGTGGCTTTATCGAGATCTGAGCCAAATTGCGCAAAGGCGGCCAGTTCACGGAAAGCAGCCATATCCAAGCGCAGACGACCGGCAACTTGCTTCATGGCCTTGGTCTGGGCATCACCACCTACACGGGAAACAGAAATACCAACATTGATAGCCGGGCGAATACCGGCATAGAATAAGTTGTTCTCAAGATAAATTTGGCCGTCGGTAATTGAAATTACGTTGGTAGGAACATAAGCTGATACATCCCCCAACAAAGTTTCAATAATCGGCAGGGCAGTCAGCGACCCTCCGGTGCCGGTAATCATCGCCAGTTTGTAATCGGCGCTGTTATCCATCGCTTTGAGGGCGGTCTCGGCATCGTGCCTGGAGAGGGGACCGTCATAGGTCTTCCCATCAACAGCATCTGAGGCGACAACTTGAGCGCCAGCAAAATCTTTGGGGACGATCACAAAATGATCGGCGACACGGGCAGCGCGCTCTAATAAGCGAGAGTGCAGGTAGAACAAGTCACCGGGATAAGCTTCTCGTCCGGGAGGGCGGCGCAGCAGGAGGGAAACCTGGCGATAAGCCCAGGCATGCTTGGAAAGATCATCATAAACGATCAAAGCATGACGTCCGGTTTCGAGGAATTCTTCGCCCATTGCGCATCCAGCGTAAGGAGCAATGTACTGCAAAGCGGCAGGTTCTTCAGCCGAGGCGACCACCACAATGGTGTGGTCCATCGCACCGTGCTGTTCCAGGGTCGCTACAGTACGTGCAACCGCGGATTTCTTCTGGCCGATCGCGACATAGATACAAACAACATCTTTTCCTTTTTGATTAATGATCGCATCAACCGCAATGGCTGTTTTTCCTGTTTGGCGATCGCCAATGATCAACTCACGCTGACCACGCCCTACGGGAATCATGGAATCGATAGCTTTGATCCCTGTTTGCAGCGGGGTATCAACATCCTGACGGGCAACCACACCAGGGGCAATGCGCTCAATCGGTCGGTATTGGTCAATTTTTATGGGTCCTTTGCCGTCAATGGGGGTACCAATAGCATTGACAACGCGGCCAACCATACCATCACCAACAGGAACGGAGGCAATGCGCCCGGTGGAACGAACGGTCATACCTTCGCTAATGCCCCCATAACTTCCCATGATGATGATACCAACGGCATCTTCCTCAAGGTTGAAGGCGATACCCATTTCTCCATTTTCAAACTGCACCAACTCCTGGGAACGGACATCGGAAAGACCTACCGCACGAGCAATACCATCACCAGCCTCGAGTACTGTACCAATATCACGTACTTCAAGCTCAGGCTGGTAGGCTTCAATTTGTTTCTGAAGATCTGTGGTAATTTGGTTTATCAGATCAGACATTTTACCTCCGGGCCAAAGTGCTTAAAAAATAAGCTGCTTCGTAAAATTACAAAATTTTTCAAATGTTGAACTTTCTTAGCGATGTTTTTCCCAGATCTTTCCTGAGAAAATATCTCTGATTATTTATGAACACAAAAGCCAGCCTGGATTTGGTTTATATCCAGGCTCACCGTTTGTTTACCTATAAACTCGCTTGAAATAATTATTGATGAAATCATGACGCGTTCGTTATTTTCAGGCGAGTAAAAAGCATCCCGCTTCTAAAAAACAGGCTGGTAAATGATACCTGAAAGGAGCTAACTTGTCCAGTTTTAATCACAGCCCAGACCCATTTTGACCGAGAAAATGGCAATCAAGTTGAGAAATACTGCAGGGCTGCACGAAGGCGAATCTCGATATCATCGGGGGTATCTTTGGGGATAGATTGCAGCGCTGATTGAGCCTCAACAACACTGTAACCTAATGCCACCAAGGCACCCAACACCTCGGTATCGCTGTCATCCATCGCCGCGATGGGTTCCAGGCCATCCACGATTTCGATGCGATCCTGCAGGTGAAAAAGGATCTTTTGAGCCGTCTTTTTGCCAACGCCAGGGACTCGGTTCAATACTTCAACAGCCTCAGTTTGGACGGCACGGCGGATGGTTTCAGGATTGATGGTTGATAAAATGGTCAGCGCCAATTTGGGCCCGATGCCATTAACCCCGATCAACAGTGAGAAATACTGCTTCCCCTCAGGGTCGGCAAAACCATAGAGAGTCAAGGAATCTTCCCGTACCGCAAGATAGGTATGCAGCGATACGATCTCACCAACAGCCAGAGCATCTAACTGCGGTGCGGGCATAAAAACCTGCAGCCCCACCCCACCAATATCAATTACGGCGCTGTCCTGACCCAAATCTGCTACCCGGCCGCTTAAAGTGGCTATCATATCTGACTCCTAAACAAGAAAAGCAACGCCCAAGCCCACGATCATGATCACCCCAATGGCAGGCACCAGGGCTTTTCTCAAGGCTGTTGAGCCGCTGAAGATGGCAATGCCCCCCTTTACAGCGGTGTTGGACATCGCCGCGATGACAATCGCACGTGATGCGGTCCCTAATGTTATTTGCCCGGTATGGCTCAACTCTGCCATTGATAATGTAATCGCATCTACATCTGCCATCCCTGAAATAAAACTGGATAAAAATATTCCTGTATCCCCGAAATACATTTGAGCAGTGCGCGAAACCAACAGCACAACGCCATAAAGCAAACCAAATTTGAGCGCCGCCGCCAAATCAAAGGGGTTAGAAAAGTCAAGATCGCCTTTTTCGGAGGGGCTTTTAGAAAAATAAAGGTAGGCGACATAGAGCAGTCCAACAGCGCCTGCTGCACTGATGGGCACCCAAACTACACTTAACAAGGCTTTATTGACCACACCAACTTCAACCAGGATGCGGGCAAACATCACCGTCCAGGCAACGGTGATTGCTAGAGCCAGGGGTTTGACCAGGTGATCTGCGCGTTTGCTGCGCTCTGCAAAACTCAGGGTAACGGCTGTGCTGGATACCAAACCGCCCAAGAGCCCTGTCAGACCAATACCCTGTTCGGGGCCAACGACCTTAATGGCGACATAACCTAAAAAACTGATTCCCGAAATGAAAACCACCATCAGCCAAATATTGAAAGGGTTAAGCACATCAAAGGGTGGCGCCAAAAAATGTTCATTGGGCAAAATGGGTAAGACAATCGCGCTGATGATGGCTAACTGGAGCGCAGCAAAAAAATCTTCCCGGGTCAAGGCCCGTACAAAGCGGTCGGTCTCAATTTTTAACGTCAACAGAAATGTGGTTATGATCCCGATAGCGACTGCCAAGGTGAACTGCTCCCAATAACACAAGGCCCCCAATAAGGCGACGACGATTATGGTGACTTCGGATGTCAACCCGATATGACCGCGCGAGGCATCCATAAAATAGGCAATCGCAGAGTATACGCCCAACAGAAAGATAACACTTAAAAAGATGGCCGGCGAGGAAAGTTGATCTGCGGCCATCGCCGCCAACGCACCAACTAAACCGATCAGGGCGAAAGTTCGCTCCCCGGCAACAATGATTTTCGTTCCACGACCGTGGGAGAATTCGCGCTGCAGACCGATTAGAAAGCCGATCGCGATCGCGATACCAAAACGAAGGAATAAATTTGCGTGATCAATCATCAATTGCTCCAGTCAAGCTGTTGATTCGGACGCTGTGCAAATGGCAAATCGCCACAGCCAAAGCATCAGCCGCATCATCAGGTTTGGGAATCTGGTCAAGATTGAGCAAAGACCCGACCATTTGCTGGATCTGATGTTTATCTGCGCCGCCATAACCGGTCACAGCCTGCTTGATTTCCATTGGGTTGTATTCCCCGATGCTGATACCGCTCTCAGCGAGCGCCAGCAGAACCACCCCTCTACCCTGTCCAACGCTGATCGCGGTGCGCACATTGCGCTGAAAAAACAACTTCTCCACAGCACTGCTGTCTGGGCTGTGGAGGTGAATGATATTTTTTAATTCTTGATATAAGCGGACCAAACGCTGCGGCATGGGCATTTTTGCTGGAGTCTTAATAACTCCATATGCCACGGCGCTTAAATTGCCAGCCTGATCCTCACGAACCAATCCATAGCCTGTAGTAGCTGTTCCAGGGTCGATTCCAAGTACCAGCATGGGTTGATCAGGCCTCGTAGTTGGCCAGCGCTTCGTCGCTAATATTCAAATTGGTATACACGTTTTGGACATCGTCAAGCTCATCAAGCTCATCATAGACTCGAAGAACCTGGGCGGCCTGATCAGTATCGAGGGATATTTCCTGCTTGGGAACCATACGCAATCCAGCATCAGCAGGTTTGATATTCGCTTCCACAAGACCGTCATTAATGGTTTTGAAAACGCTGGTGGGACCGGTAAATTCAACGATATTATCTTCCAAGGTGAAATCATCAGCGCTGCAGTTGAGCGCTAACTCAAAGAGATCATCTTCGCTGCGTCCATCTGCTGGGAAGGTGAAAAAGGCCGCCTGCTCAAACTGCCAGGCGACAGAGCCATCCTCACCCAGGCTGCCGCCGCTAGCAGTAAGGATGTGGCGCAAATCTGCTACTGTGCGGTTGCGGTTGTCGGTGGCACATTCGATCATAAAGGCAACCCCGTGCGGCCCGTAACCTTCATAATATAAATCTTCAAAAGCTGCCGCGTCCTTATCTTCCCCAGCGCCGCGTTTAATCGCTTTTTCAATATTATTTTTGGGCATATTGGCAGCTTTTGCGCGGTCTACAGCGAGGCGCAGTTGGAAATTAGTTTCAAGATCGGAGCCGCCCTTACGCGCCGCAACAGCAACTTCGCGTGCCAAACGAGTAAAAATTGCACCTCTTTTGGCGTCGGTAGCCGCTTTTTTACGTTTGATGGTTGACCATTTGGAATGTCCGGACATGCTTTTCTCCTGTAACCTGGGCGAAAATCTTAAGAAATTCGGGATAATTGCTTTTTATTGTGAATATCGGGATTATACCATCGAACCCAAAATGCTCGAATTCACAGTACAGCGAGTGCGCGGGAATCAAGGTCAAATATCAATTACCGCTCCGAAAAAGACTTCCGAAGTTTTAGAAACTCTGGAAGTCTGGGTTTTGCTGTCATCGATCTTCAGGTGGCAGTTTGCCTCATTAGACAACGCGAAATAAGCACCACCACGCGATGGTTATGTATTGCTAAAGGGCCAATACGGCTTCACCGTTGATTCGACTGTGTTTAATGTCCTCCAAAGCTTGATTGGCATCTTCCAGAGGATAAACCTCGATCGTAGAATGAACGGGAATCTCCGCCGCTAATGCTAAAAACTCAATGCCATCCTGATAAGTCGCGTTAGCCACGCTGCGCAAGGTGCGCTCCCCGTAAATCAACCCATAGGGCATTTGCGGGATCGGCGACATATGAATAGCATTGATTGCCAGGGTGCCGCCGGGTCGCAGTTTTTCAAGCGCTTTGGGGACAATTTCCCCGGCAGGGGCAAAAATCACCGCCCGATCTAAGGGCTTCGGCGGCGCGTCATCGGCGGCGCCCACCCAGGCGGCACCGAGAGATTCCGCATGAGTGCGGTGTTTTTTTGAGCGGGTAAAAACATAAACTTCGCAGCCCCAATAACGGGCCACCTGGATAGCAATATGGGCGCTGGCGCCAAATCCAAAGAGACCCAGACGCTCACCGGGTTCCAGATCAGCTTTGCGCAGCGAGCGATAGCCAATGATGCCTGCACAGAGCAGCGGTGCGGCCTGTTGATTCCCAATGGTTGTTGGTA
>JBDLJO010000044.1:0-14035 GCA_039714275.1 Chloroflexota bacterium
ACCTTTCTTATGACCGAAATTGAATCGTTTTACACGTGCTATAACCTTGGCTACGAGTTCGGCAGATGCCAAGTCGGTGGATTCCATCTTACACATGGACACGCTGCCGTCGGTTTCAATGCTGAGACGTATCAATATTTTGCCCAGCAGAGTCGGATCTTTACGCAGTTCCCTGTTGTAAATCCGGTATAGACTGGCTTTGTACCGGTCGAATACGATCTGGATCTCTTCATCGGTTCGTCCGGGTCCGGCGCCGCCGCTAATCGGTCTGCCCGACTCCTCGATATTCCCGATACCGCTTTCAACAGTTTCAAACCCGGCACCGTCTCCCCTACTGCCGCCTTTACCGATACCAGTACCGCCAAGACCGTTGCCATTACCTCCGCCGACATTGCGGCTGAATTTGGCAAGGCCGATGCTACCGCTGGTTCCCCCTTTTGCCTGCATGGCCACCAAAGATCGCTGGGCCACAGCCTGTCCCTTCACCCTGGGGGTCTCTTTGCTCAAACGGGCATCAGTACCGAGCTTGGCGACAGGGGTTTCGTCTATCAGATCAGCAAAGGAATTTTTAAACGCCAGAACACCAACATGTTCAGCTTTTTTCCGGTTCCCTTTGGGACTTCCTCCGGCCACCTTCTTCGGTTTTGCCGCTTTCTTGGCTATTTTCTGTTTCTCAGGCTCCGGTTTGGCTTCCTTCTTCGGCTTTTTGATATCTTCTTTCTCTTTTGAAGCAACCGGTTCAGGCTGCGGGGCCGGTCTGGGAGGTTCCTGTTTAACCAGTTTTGCCAACCGTTTGGGAATTTCCACAACAGTGTCCTCACGGTCGAGCATGGGAACCGAAACCAATTCAATAATTATCCCTAACATGAAACAGATCGACAGTGCCACGAGAACAGCACGGCGGAAACGCCTGTCACTTTCAGCGTCCTTGGCCCAAGGCATGATCATTTTGCGTAAAGGCAAAACAGAAATTTCCCGCTCTATGACAAATTCTTCTTTCCGCCGTTCTTGCCGCTCATGAGCATCGCGAACCAATTCGTTGAGATCATCCAGTTCATCGAGTTTCTGATCGATTTGTGCCTGTAGTGCTGCCTGCTTTTCCAGAATCCCGCTGATTTTGCCTTGAAAACCGGCAATTCGTTTCCGCAAGTGGTTCAGGTGTTTTTCAGCACCCTGATTTACGTTGAGTCCTTTCCAAAAGAGTTCTTCGGCATTCAGTTCACTGAGTTTATCCAGTGAACTGCATACGGCTTCCAAAGCATCTATTCGCTCTTTAACCGAAGAAAACTTTTCCAATTCTGCTTCTACAACGTGCAGTTCACCTTGGAGTGCCTCGTGTTTTTCACGAGTTTGCCTGATCTGCACATGTAAAGGCGCCAATTCTTCTTCTAATAATGTAGTATCCACAATATTTCCGTCATGTTTGGGCATCTTTCTGGGTGACGGCAAGAGAAATCCGGCCGTATCCAGAACTTGTGCAAGTTGACATTATTTTCTTAAGTGCTCTGAATGGAATCATTTTATCAGCAAGGATGGTAACTTCCTTGCTGTCGACTGCCGTTTTGGAGTTTATACCAATGATATTACTCTCAAGCTGCGCCAGACGGTCGGCTATTTCAGGCACAACTCCAACACTGGTATCCAGCAACTGGTCCGTGTTGATCGCGGCTTCACCCTGTACCAAAACAATCTCAGGGCTTACCATGATGACAACTGTTACTCTGGGCTTTGTTTCTACAACCGAGTCCGGCAGTTTTATTTGCTTGGGCGCTTCAACAAGTTCGCTGGTGCCTGAGTGAAAAAGAAGAAAAAATACCAAAATGGTAAACACATCCATTAACGAGGTCAGGGGCAGGTTCAGCACCTTTTTCTTGTTGCGTTCCATTCGTCGTACGCGTCTGCTGCTTCTCATGATGGTGCGTCTCCTATGGATATTTCGGGGAAAAGTACGATTGTCTGTTCTTCTTCGCTTTCTTCAAACTGTCGTCTAGTTCCGCGTACAGCATCCATGATCCGGATTAGGTAGTCGTACTCAATTTCCGGCTCCATCAAGACAGTTGCATCCTCCTTTTCAGGATATTGGGCTTTTAAGCGAATAAGCATTTCCGATAGCAACTCCATATCGTATTCTCCCTCTTTTTTCGGAATGGCTGCTTCCACAGACGAACCGTTGGCAATCTCAAACCCATTTTTGCGAACAATGACTTCTATTGCAAAATTGGGCTTTTCCAAAACCGTTCCACCTGCACTGGTGGGCACACTCAACTCCATGATTGTTATTCTTGAAAAAACCGCACTGATGAGTAGAAATGGTATAAGCGCTACCATCAGGTTCAAGAACGAGGTAATATTCAACTCCGGTGTTTCCACCATTCGTTTCCTATAACGATGTCTTCTGCTCATGATTGACTCGCTTCGAATTTACGCCTGGTAAAATTTGAAATATTATTCAGTGCCTTGACAGAGGCCATCTCCAGGCTGTCGATTATCTGTCCTGTAGTGGATGTTATCTTAGCATGAAAAAGCAGCAACGGAATGGCTGACATGAGACCGAAGGCCGTGGTGTTCATGGCCACCGATATGCTGGCCGACAGCAGGTCAGCCTTTTCTGCAGGATTAGCATTGGCTACCGCCGTAAAGGCTTGAATCAGTCCCATAATAGTCCCCAGCAGTCCCAGCAGAGTGGCAATATTGGAAAGCAGAGCCACATAGGGAGTACGTTTTTCCAGTTGAGGTATAATCTCCATCATGCTCTCTTCCATTGCAATTTCGATGTCTTCTCGACGCCGAACTGCACCCTGGCACGCCAGGCCCATGCTAAGCATCTTGGATACGCTGGACTTGTCACTGCTGACAATTTTACGTGCTTTTTCGAACTCGCCTTTGGCCAACAGTGGTTGCAGGTGTACCCATATTTTGCTGTTTGCTTTGCGCACACGGTTCAACTGGATCAAGCGTTCGATCGCAATGGCCATCCCGACCGCAAACACGAGCATGATCGGGTACATAAACTTTCCGCCTTGTTGAAAAAATGAAACCATTGAATAAAATCCCATTACCTCTACCTCCTTATGTTGTCATAATCCTCAAATCAGTCAATTAATGTATCTTGCCATCTGTACTGATGCGATAGAACTCTTGCTGTCTTTTGAGAACTTCCACATCCACCGGTACATCCTTCTCGTTCAGCATGGCGTTCAAGCTGGTCTTCTCTCCGATTTCCGAACTTTTCCAAGGAACAATATAAAGCGACTTGGGTGCTTCATCATTTCCGATGATAGACATACCGGAGAGTTCCTTGGCATCCGAGGTATTTTCCTTGACCACCATTTTTTCATTTTCTCCATAAACATTTTCTGCCATGGATACAGCAACCATGAACAGGCTCACAAACAGGCACAGCGTGTATTTGAGAAATACAGATGCAGGTCTAATGATTCCTCTTGCTCTCTTTTGAATCCTATTTGGTTTTTCCCTCATCAGTTTTCTCCTATTCTAAGACTTTATTGTTCCCGCCATAGAGATGGTAAGTACTATTCATAATTCAATCAGTTATTCCCAATCCGACCCCGCAGATCTGCGATCCATAATTTGACCTTTTCGTCCTCCTGCATGGCTTGACTGTATATCTCGTAATGTCCAAGGGCTGCAACCAGGTCATTCAGATAGAATTCATATAGAATCCCAAGATTACGGTGAAGCGGATAATAATCTGGAAAGCGTGCAAGAGCCTGTTCGTAAATTTTGCGTGCTTCATCAAAACGCCCGGTTTTGCGCAGGAGCAGTCCGTATTGATTACAGGCCACCGGGTGATCGGGAACCAATTTAAGCGCAGCTTTATACTGCTCCTCGGCCTGCTCCAGGTTTTCAAGCTGATGATAGGCCATTCCCAGATTGATGTGGGGAGCGGTGACACCTGGTGTCTGTTTAATAACATTTTCCAAAAGATCGATTGCCTGTTGATACTCTTTTTCATGGAACAGAGTGACAGCGCTTTGAAAGTCACTGCGTGACGCATCGTTCAATTGTGCCCTTTCGATTATAATGAGTCCCTCCCAGCCGTTTTCGAATCGTGCAATAGAGTGGTCCCGGTTTTCGAATCGTGCAATAGAGGGGCTCTGGTTTTCGGGCTTGGGCAGCGTGTTCGAAACAGGTTTTGTTTGAGTGCTGGCTGTACATCCGGCCATCACCACCAGTATCGTCACCGAGGCAATAACCAAAGCCGCACATCGTTTTTTGGATCGCCGTATTCTAGTATTCATGCCTAACATTGAAAATTTCCTCCTTCTGATCATCCTCATTGTATCTTCACTTCCAGAGAATCTTCCTTGGTTTCACTTCCATCCCCGGAAATTTCACCCGTAGCATTCTCATCCACTCCCAACACCAATTCATTGGTTGTCTCCGGTGCTGCAGGCTGAGTGTCGGTTTCAGGCAGCGGCTGATCACCGGGGATGTCCGTCACTGCATCTAACTCATCAGTCGGCTCCGGTACAGCATCTTGAACATCTTTGTCAGGCTCCAGCTCACCGATGTCCTCCCCGGGCTGTTCCGGTTGAGCAGGCACCATGGAATCGGGCATACCCGCCGGGACGTCCGCTGCCGGTCTGACAAAGGCAAATATATAGGTTTCCAGGGAGCTGACAACGTCACTGGTCTCCTCGGGTTTGTCGTAGCGGGCCGGTGCAATTTCCGCCAGTTTTTGAAGGCTCCTGTCAATCCAATCATTGTACACACCGCGGGAAATGAGCTCGAGGTTACTCTTATGAACTGCTATGGATTTCTCTTCAAAGGGGTAGGCCTGCTCTTCGAGGGCCAGTTCATATTCTTCAAGTTCAGAGGGGAACAAACCTCGAGGTATTTCAATTTTTTTTCCTGCACCGATTAAATTTGATTGATTTATATTGTTTGCGCGGGCAATCCTTCTGATATCGCAGTCGTATCGTTTGGCAATTGCAGAAAGAGTTTCGCCAGGTTTTACCCTGTGGTAATCAAATGTCAGCTCAGGACGCTCCGATGTCATCAGGGCTTTGCTGAAGTGGGAGTATATCTCGGCCAGATAAAATGTCGCCGCCGCGGTAAGCTCTCCCTGCTCATAGTCAATGAGGCTGTTGAAACCATTGATTGCTTTTTTCATTAAGCTCTTCTTTTTATTCATATTGTCCTTGAGCGGCTTAACCAGCTTGACCGCCAAAAACGTCTCATATGTATTTTCAGCCAGTACCAGAGCTGCATTCCCAGCCAAATAGCGGGTCCTTGTGGTGCGGGCGCTTCCTGCGGACGCATCGATGGCAACGATTTTTTCAAGTTCCTGCAAATAGGCCTGCCGGTCGTTCTGTTCTTTCAGGATTTCGGCAATTTTACTGCGCATATCCAGATTAGGTTCCACCGGCTGCGGGAAATAACCCACATAGCGCCTGTAAACCTCCAGCGCCTTGGTGACGTTTTCCTCCTGGGCATATAGCTCCGCTGCAATCTGAAGGGCTTCCCGCCGGACGTCATCGTCTGTGGATTCATTCTCGATCCTCTCGTACTCCCTGGCCGCGAGTGAGAGCTGGCCGTTCATCTTGTAAACATAGGCAATTTTCTTGGTCGCTTCCGGTTGCAGCTCATGTTCAGGAAAATTTTTCCGGAAGGCATACAGCACGGCAGCCGCCTGATCCCACTCCTCAAGCTTGATCAACGCTGCCGCACCATCATATTCGGCACTGGCCCGAATGGTTGAGGTTGGAGCTACGAGTCCGACTCTCAGGAAATGGTCTGCGGCGGCCCGATAGTCCTCACCGGCAATTGCTTGTTCACCCTGTTTATATATGGATGCCGCGAGATTATCCACCAAGCCCGGGCGGGTCTCATCATCGGTCGGCAACAAGTTCAACACCTCGATGTATGCAAGTTCAGCTGTTTCATAATTCTGAAGCTCATAAGAGGAATGGGCGCAGACCTGCCAGGCGGCGCACATGATTTCTTTATCGGCATCGGGATAACTTTCTACGAGTCTGGTTCCTGTGGAGAAAGCCTGCTCATAATCCTTCATGGCGTAAAGGTCTTCAGCAGCCGCTTCAAGGACAATTGCCGCCTTTTCATGATGAGGAAAATTGTCAACAAATTTTATGGAGATGCGCACAGCCTCTGTCTTTACAGCATCTTCACTGTCCGGTGCAGTTGCTTCGAGTTGTTTGCGAAGTGCATAGACCGCTGCGTAACCGGCTTCAGAGGATTTATCATGAGCAGCATAATCGTAAGCTGTCTTTTCATATTCTGCGGCCGCCCGTCCGTAATCCAAGTTCTCTAAAAATAAGTCGGCCAGTTGATAGTTGATAGCCGGTGATTCTTTATCCGTTGGAAACGATTCCAGAAAATCACGATACCAGTGAACAGCCTCTTTGAAATGAATCGGTTTTTCTTTTTTTTCAGGTGATTTCTGATAGGCGGAGTGGTAGTGATGTGCCAAATCGGTCAGATTGGTTTTCAAACTGTCCACAACGTCCTGGCGTTCGCTGATTTCGAAATATTTCCAGTATTCAGCTTTCAGACCATAGTTTTTTGCAAAGGCCTTCTTGTCTTCCAAAACCAGGGTGGGGAATCCTCCGGCGGTATGAATTTCAATCATCCGCATGTGAAAATTGGGTGCGCGTCTATGGAAGGGATTCCGGCTCACGAAAGCATTGTATGTGGCGTTGGCATCGGCGTAACGGCGTTTGCCAAAATAAAACTCGGCCAAGTTGCTATAAACGTTATCCTCGTAACTGCGCTTTCCATAGGTGGAAAAATATTCCACAACGGAATCTGCACCGCCGAGGTTGGAGAAACCCAGACTGATGACGAAAAATGTATCCTCCATGCGCTTGCGCTCAGTGTCATCTTCGATATGATAAAAATTGTATCCATCTGACTTTTTGTGATCCAGCAGGGCAATGAATCGATGCTGGGCATCTTCGTACAGTTCTTGCTTATAAAAAGTCCAACCAAGTTTGTAGAGGGCCATTTCAAAGTAGGTTGATTCCTTGCCCAAATCTACGACTCTTTTATAGGCATCCTCGGCATCCAGGTATTTCCGACGAGTGAAAAAATATTCAGCGCGCCGGAACAAAACTTCATCGATATAGCGCGATTGGGAGTGCTCGCTGGCCAGTTGCTGCATCACAGCCATGGATTCATCGACCCGGCCCAGTTCCGCGTAGGCGCGGGACATCTGGTAAAGCACCTGATCGTTATGGCCGTACAGAGGATATTTGGCGAGAAGTTTCTTATAGAGCTCTATGGCTTCTAACAGTTCGGTCTGGTCCAGGTCATCACCGGCCGGGATCTGTCCCATCAATTCTCCCGAGGGCGCTTGGGCAGGCGGCAGTTGGATCTGAGTTGCTCGTTCGATAAAGTGCTTGTCGTCCTCTGCATCAAATTCTGGCTGTTCCTTTTGTGAAGCCAAAAACCCCTCGTCAGTATCGGGAGAAGCAGCTTTGGCCGGAGCGGTTATTTTAGAATGGACAGCTTCTTCTGTTTTTATAAGCTTTGCCCCATCAGTAATGGTACCGTATTCTTTCTCGATCTTCAGGTCGGCCATACGCCGAATGGCCTCGGGAGCCAGAGATGAATTCGGAGCCTGTTCCAAGAATCCCTGATAGCTTTTCAATGCTTTATCCAGGCCACCTTCTATCTGTTCTTCCCTAATTTCAACATGCTGATTGCGCAACTTGGCAATGGTATCACCTCCACCTACGGATTGGCAGGCTGTCAGCATCATAGACAACGCCGATATTATTAGCAGGTTCCGGATCATTTATTCACCTTTTCCAAGGATTTTTTCCGTGTGGCACGATCATAACTGTCCGCCATGGCAAAGCGTGCCTTGGTTTGAGAGTCGGACAAGTGTTCCCGCCGCCGTTTAAGCTCGTTCACGGCCATTGTTTCAACCATATGGCCCTGACGATCCATCAGTTTACCTATTTCTTCATGCTTTCGCCGGATACCTGACCAGAGCTGCCCGATCCCATCTTCATAACCCTGGTAGCTCTGGGTAGCGGCCTGACGACTCCGCACAAACTCTGTATATTGTTTTTTCAATAGATAAATTTCATAGTTCAACTCGTAAAGATGCGTATAGGCTTCGGTGAGACGGTGGTCATATTGTGTATAGATATTCCATTTCAATATTCCCCTCAGCCGGTTAATTCTATGAATGATCTCTTCATCTGCGGGAATGCCGCCTTGTTTGATCCTCTCTTCCAGATGGATAATTTGTTCGCTGATGACCCGCTCCCCGGACGTTGCCAGATAATCCGGCCTTGGTGCTATCAGCATATTTTTCAGCCGTTTTTCTATACGGTCTCGCTGTTCAATACGCAAACGCATCTGTGAGTCGAGCCGACGGAACTCCTTGTCGATCAACGGTAACAAAGGCTTATAATAAGCCCTTCGATGGGCAATAAGATCTTCGAAAGCGGTCAGATCAGCTTTCCAGTTTTCCAGCTTCTTTCTCAGTTGCTCCAGGTCAAGATAGTTTTTAAGTGATTCCTGGAAATCGTGAGAGGCCATCAATTCAAGCAAATAGTAGGTCTCGGGTGTTTGCGGAAGGCTGCGCAGCTTGACAACCCAGTTCACATTCTGTTTTAACTCCTCCCTTACCAAAGCCTTTAAAAAATATCCTTCATGAATACTTTTGATAGAAGCATTAAGTTTGTCGATTTCAGCCTGGAACTTTAAAAGCGCACTGTCATACATCAATGCGGCCTTACTGTATACATTCAGTTTTCCATAGGCATAAGGAACAGCGATCATTGCTTCCTGTACGGAAGCGTCCGTAACTTCCCGCCCGACCAGTGCGCTCCATGGCACGAGTGCCCTTTCAAAGTTGCCCTGGTATGCATCTGCCCAACCGGAACCCAACAGAGCACGGTTGGAAAACAGGCCTTTCAATCTTACGCGATCGAACGCAATTTTAGCATTTTCATATTCTTTTTCCTCCAGCAGCTTTGACCCGAGCATAAAATTGGCTTTGTCCTTCATCGCAATGTTAAGCTGCTGATCACTTTTGACCTGTCCGGCCAGATCTAAAAAGTTACGACCCTTCTGCGTTTTACCGCTCTTGATATGTACGATTCCTAAATTATAGGTTGCGAACCCCTCGAACCTTTCGCTTTTTTGGAGTTCTCTCAATATTTCAACCGCCTCGTCGTAGTTTCCGTTGGATATGAGTATTTGTGAGCGCAAAAAACCAAGGTCCTCACGAATCTCGTCTGGTATTACTCCGTTGATCCGTTCCATGGCAAACTGTGCATTAACAGGCTGGTCTTTCTGAAAATAAATCCGCGCCAGACGATAAATGGCTTCGTTGCGGACCGGTTCCTCAACGTTTCCTTCGATAACCGCTGTGATTGCGCGTCCTGCACGCTGGTGCATACGATAAGCCAGCTCAAGGTCTCCCACAGCAAATTCGGCGTGGTTGATATGGTAATAAAGTGTATCCCGCTCACGCTCGTCCAGTCCATGATGCTGGTCAAGTTCTGTGTCCAGTCTGGTGATCGCATCAAACCAGTCTTCTTGAAATGCGTAATACAGGGCTTCTCCGAAATAGAGATCTTTGAGCACTTTCGGCGCAGTCATCCCTGCTGTTGCTATATTTACGGCGAACAGTATCAATCCTGCAAGCATTGCAATGAGCTTAAACATTAACTACATTTCCTTTAAGTCGATGCTATTAGGTGCAAGTAATATTTCCACTATTTTTGGACCAATCTTCTTATGCACCTTAAAATTTTTTGACTCTTTAATATCGGAACCTGAAGTGGACTTGCCACTCACAAAAATATTCATTTCATGGTCACCTGTCGTTATATTTCCGGTGTACAGGCGCTGTACCCCGCCTTTTTGCAATGCTTCGAGTTCCTTGAAGGTATAAATATGCCGGGCGGCTGGTTCTTTATCCACCTCTACCTCAATGCTATCAAGGCGAAACGTTTCATCAGTGGATAAGGTGACAAATACTGAAATCTGGGTATTAGACGGATACAACAGTTTTTCTTCCAGTTGGTTCAATTCAGCGGCAATGGCCAGAGCATCTGCTTTTATTTCCTGCACCTGTTCATCCAAGCCCTTGATCTGTTCCCTTGAGATATCCTGGGCATATGCTGTGGACAACATGACAGCTACAAATATTACAGAGACAAAACACCTTAAACTATAAATCATAATCATCCCCCGTTTTTCTCACTATACCTACCTGGTAACTCTGTGACCCTTTTCCTAATCTTACAATCAATTTTTTAAAACAGAGCTCCAAAACACAAAAAGCCCTCGGGCTAACGCACCCAAAGGCTTTTACAAGTAGCTTCGGAAACCCGGCTGTCTTAGCTCAGTAAGCTTTAGACCCGTGGCTTTGCGTCCCCGCCTTTCAACGAGTTTGCCCTTTCGTACTATATATACATATAATTTACTATTAGCAAATCAGTCTGTCAAGTATTTTCTATTTATTTTTTTCATATTCAGTGTTGCAGTTCTAATCCTGCCATTTCTCCTTCATATCGATTTAATAAATATTATCTTAGCCTGTAGTTATTATCTCTTTTTCTATTTGCTACATTTAATTTTATCCTATATTGTCAGTAAAATTTTTTAATATTTTCCCACAATATTTATAAACAGCCCCTGATGTCTGTAGTCCATCTGGGTCAGATCATCTGAAAAATCACTGAAATTATATCCAACACCTATTTTTATATTATTCCCAACATGACGATATAAAGCTACCAATGCACCGGTACGTTTATCCTGCGCATCTGGAAGATCAAGCATACGACCTTCGAGCAAGGCATCCCAGCGATGGATAAAGTGCCAATCCGCTCGAAGCACATATAAATGGGCGCGACTGTCAAAGTAGTCAGGTTGCTCCCGATCCAAAGCCACCTGCCCATTGCGGTAGGCGTACTTGCCACCCACGGTCAAGCGCGGTGTAAGATCGTACATGAGGTCAACCGCCCCAATGTGACTGCGTTGGATAAAACCCGCCGCTGTATTTTCGTCAGTCATTTGACTGGCCGACGGCAAATTGTAGAAATAAGTATATTTAAAAAGTACGTTCAGGCGGTCATTATAAATCGGACGATATCCAAAACCCAGAACAGTCTCAGTATAATCTCCGTTATATAAATCTCCCAGCGAACTTTCGCTCTCGCTGTAATTAAATTTTCCCAGAAATCGCCAATCCTCAGAAATTGTGTATTTGAGGTTGTTTTTAAAAAGCCACGTCGTGCGTTTGGTAAAACTGGTGTCAGGTTGCTCGTTTTCATCGATCCTGTACTCCAAACCACTTGATAACTTTACACGGTCAAATCCATATCCGATACTTCCAGCAATCGCTTTTCGATCGATTTCAGCAGCCGTCTGCGGATCCTTTAGAGAACCGAAATCAAGATTAGTCCCAAAAGTAAGACGTTCTTTTATTACCAGGTCCACTCCCATGGAATGTGTTAGTCCGGTTGGTATGTCCCCATGGCTGTACTGATCTTCGAGGAAAACGCTTACGCTGTCTGAATAGCGTGTACGGAAACCGGAAGTCATATTGCCTTTTCTGGCCAGCAAACCGTTGTCTGAACGTTCATTTTCCAGAGTATAATTCTGATACAGCGTAGTCTTATCCGAAAAGAGATACTCAGTCCCGATTTTGCCGGCCGGTCCAAGATCTCCTCCAGAGATTTCACCCATGAGGTTGAGCCGTTTAGTTAACCGCAAATCACCACCAAGGCCGAACCTTCCGTTTTCATCGCGGTTTCCACTGACACTGACCGAATCCTGCATGAAGCAATAAGTCTTCCAGTGTTCAAGTGAATCGTATGCCACTTTGACCACCACATCCGTTCGCTCACCCTCTTCCTGGGTCTGGGGAACGACTGCCGAATTGTCCTCTCGGTTGTCGTACCGCAAACCCGAACTCAGGGTCCATTTTTTATTTAATCTGTAGTCGATATTAGCTTCACCGGCTTCCATTTCAAGCCCGTCTTGCTGGACCTGTTTATCCATTTTCAATCGTGCCTGAAAAGAATCTCCAAACGGTATTTCTGCAGTTCCGCCGTACTGGTTTGTATCCCTGTCAGTGGCCTGGCCGGGAGCCGAGTAGCCAGCGTCCCGGTCCTGAAGGTAAAGCGTGATCCGGCCGCGTCCATTTTCAACGATGTCATTCAGGCCCAAACTGGCATCGATACGATAAGCTGATGCATCTGTTTCATTGCTGCCCAAGGGATCTGCCATGTCAAAGCTGTAACCGCCATCGTCCGAGTCCGACAAGCGGAATCCAGGCCCTTCAGTGCGGCCCATGTCTAACTTGAGCCATGACTCGGATGATCCACGCAGGGTTAAATCCGCACCCTGCAAGCTGTTTTCCGTATCCGCTTCCTCATCCTGGCTGGCAGTTACACCTAACTTGATATAGTCGTTGAGCCAGTAATGAAGCCGCCCACCTATCGCCAGGGTATCTGGATCGGCAACCCCGGGAGTAAATTCATACTGTGCCACGAGGAAAACAGGGTTCCCGCTGATTGAGTCGCTGCTCACAAGCAGGTCATCATCCGCAGTCGTGGGCAAGGGCCGCACCATAAGGATCCGCCCCTGCAGGTAATCGATATCGTAATCGAGCACCGGCGTCAGATTTTTTACCCCCAAAACCACTCCGGATTGCTTGTCCCTTATCTCGATACGCAGACGCTCTGATCCGGTCAATAAATCCTGTCTACTGAGGTAATAGAGTGAACCGCCTGTACCACGAATCTCATCACGTCCGGCCACGGTTCCGGGATCTGCAGCAAAGCCGTCAATCAGGAGGCGCGGTTCACCGAAATTGGTGGTGTCCGACGGTTGGTAATGCAAGTTGGCGCCATACAATCCGCGTTCCACATGTGACAGGTCATTATCGGTGTAGGCTATCTTGAAGTTGCCCAAAAGCCCGTAGGTTTTATCCTTGTTCATCTTAAGGTAAAATTTACCGTTTGTGGGTGCATCTTCCGTTACAGTGCTGTCATCGCCAAAAGACGGATAATGGTAATCCGGATCCATTCGCCGGAAAAGGGCATCCGGTGTTTTTTCCATAAAATTTGAAAAAATCTCATCCAGATTACCTTCTCTCGTATCAGCACTGGCTGTGAGCTGCCAGCCATTGTCGAATTTACCGCTCGTGTAGAATGCCAGCCGTCCTTCGAAGCTTGTATCTTCACTGTATCGCGGTTTATCCGGATTAAGGAGATCAGCAGGTCCGCTGGTTTTATTGCCTGATAATGTAAAGTCGGCGATGCCCACTGTGAACCAGTCGCTCGGTTTCAAATCCAAGTCACGTAAAAACAACTCACCATTGCCAAACTTGTCGAGTACAGCCAATTCTACTGTGTGCATTCCAACCGGCAGGATTTCTTCAGCTACAAAACGCCCCTTGCTGTCCACAGGAACCCGGTAACCTGCCATCCAAACACTGTGCCCTTCAGGAATTGTATTGCCGTGGGCCTGCACGGTACCTCCTCGAATCGGGATATTACGGGTCTCAATGCGGCTTTCGCCGTAGCCTGCCAGCAGTTCCCGGCCTGAATCTGTGCCGGCAGCCGGCGGATCAATATGATTGACCACCCACAACTGCTGGCTGCTGGTTTCGTCAAAATGTCCTTTGGCGTCATACACCCGTACCCGATACTTCAGCCTGATGTTCGGCGCATTAAAGGATTCGAACTGTGCCTGCCATTGCGCCATGCCGTCGGCATCCATTTCTATAATCGTTAAAGGCCGGCCATGGACAGATTGTTCCTCTTTAAAAATCCTGACTTCCGCACGCTCAATGAAGCTGTGATAGTTGGTATACAGTTGAAAATTCACCAAGTTCTCGACAAACTCCGTATCTGCCGAATCCTTGTAACCTATCGTTATCGGCCAAGCGGTAACATTGAGTCTCGGATCCAATTTGAGACTGTCGTACTTGAACTGGATTTGCGTGTTTTCCAGGGCCACATCGATGCAGCGCTGAACATCTGAACTGCATTTTCCGGGATCATCAAGCGGTGCG
>JBDLJO010000045.1:0-13938 GCA_039714275.1 Chloroflexota bacterium
ACTAAATCACCATGCTTATCTAGCCCAGAAAATTGATTCCGCTTTGGGCTTTGCACATATGGTGCTGGAAACCGATAACACCAATGATGAAGCTCATTATTGTGTGCTGCGATACCTAATAGAAACAAAACAATATGGCCCTGCTCGAAAATATTTCAAACATATAAAGAAAATTTATCAACATGAGTTGGACAGCGTTCCACCAGATAAAATCATTTCGCTATATGATCAATTAGCCCAACATCGAGAGGGAACTGTACCTGCGAAATCCAAATGGTCAATTCATCCATCGGTAAGTACTCCTTTTGTAGGACGGCATCAAGAGCTGGTTGATATCCATCAAGCCTTAGAGCGCCACCAAGGCATTGTCGTGCTCGGAGAATCCGGTCTCGGGAAAACACGCCTGATCCAGAAACTTACCAGCGATTTAGTGCCCACACCGCATTTATTGGTAACAACCTGCCGCCCCCTGGAATCCACAATACCATTCAATCCTATCCGGGAAATATTACGCTATCAGGTAACTCCACAAGATTGGCAAGCCATACCCGAGTCTTGGACCAGTCATCTGGCAAATTTATTACCTGAGATTAAAGATATATTTCCGAATTTAAAAATCAGTGAAGTTCCAATTTCTCCTGAAGATGCACAAGGATTAATCCTGGAGGCTGTACGCCAGGCGTTTTTAGTGCTGAGTTCTAAACAGCCACTATTTCTTGTGATTGATGATGCGCAATGGGCTGATGAACCCACTTTAATAACGGTGGCCTATTTACTGTCCCGTCCTCCCTTCAATGGCGATTCTGCTTTGGCACTCATGGCGCGGGATGAAGATACCAATCCTTATTTTCATGAGTTTCTTGATTCCATCCAGCAAGCAAAGGATGGCACCATTATCAATTTATCTCATCTTGGAACGGATGATATTTATGATATAGCACGTTTCTTCCTACATACTCCTCCTCAAATCGATTTCATCCAAAAATTGACCCATGCTACTGGAGGTAATCCTTTTTTTGTTTTGGAGACACTGCGCACAATTGTTGAGTCATCACCACAGACCGACCTCAATAAAGATGGTGATATCCCATTAGCCAAGAGCATCAGCAGTCTAATCATGCATCGGGTTAAGAA
The DNA here is from genome assembly GCA_039714275.1 of Chloroflexota bacterium. Lineage (GTDB taxonomy): Bacteria > Chloroflexota > Anaerolineae > Anaerolineales > UBA11858 > JBDLJO01. The sequence continues at coordinate 1,135 of JBDLJO010000045.1, forward strand.
ACTAAATCCGTTAAACAAGGAAGTTTTAGAGACTGCAGCCGTTATCGGTACAGAATTCAGTTCTGAACTGGTCACCACAGTCACAGATGAACGTGCTGACAATATTGTATATGCCCTGGAAGACTTGGAAAATCTTTCCTTTATTCAGCCTATTCCTGGGAAAAAGGGGCAGGTGCGTTATAAATTTATCCACGATAAAATCCGCGATGTCTTGAAGCAAAGCATTACCCCTGCCCGCGTCCAATTACTTCACAGCCGGGTAGCTCAAGCACTGGCGAAAGCTGCTGTACCTGCTCCTGCATCTGTATTAGCTTCACACTATGAAGCTTCGGGAAAATATCATTTAGCATTTGGCTTTTGGGTTGATGCCGGTTTACAAGCGCGGTCGCTTTTTTCTGCCCAAGCCGCTTTTCAGGCTTTCGAAAGGGCACAAAGTTTACTCAAGGATTTCGAAATTCCAGCAACAGATGATGAGATTTTCAATCTGTATCACCACTGGTCGCAGATGGTTTATGACATGAATGATACGGAAGTTCTGCGCAATCTCAGTAACGAAATGCTTATATTAGGAGAGCAGCGCGAAAGCGCCTCGCTGATTGGTACAGCTTATGATATTCTCAGCGAGGCTGATTTTACAGTTGATGATTATGAGAAAGGACTCGAACATGCTACTCTCGCAATTTCCTATCTTCGTCAAAGTGATAATATTGCCAGGCTTGTTCAGTCTTTTAACAATCAGGGTGTTTTCCTCTACATGCTGAATAAGGTTAATGAATCGGTAAAAGCCTTCGACAATGCGCTTAAATTGAGTGTGGATTCCAACGATCCCCAGGTTATAAAATCCAGGAGCTACTCCCACACCCAAATGACCGTGGTCAATATGATTTTAGGCTATCCTGAAGGCGGGAAAATTCACGCTCAATTAGCTATTGAATCTGCTCAAAAAATCAATCAATCACCCTCCCATACTTTGTTGCCAGCTTATGTTGCAATGGTCCTCTCGCAATATTATTGCGGCGACTATAATCAAGCACAAAAATATGCCGAATTAAGCATTGAGTTAGGGGAGCGATCACAAGCATGGCGCTTGTTAGGTTATTCTCAAAGCTACGCTTCACAAGTCAGTCTAGAACTTGGAAATATAGGTGCGGCCGCAACGCAAGCAAAAAAAGCCATCCAGATAGGGGAAGATTATCAATATCAAGATGTCATTGCTATGGGGTGTAAGCAGTTAGGCAACTTGATGAGTAAGCTGCACGATTATCAGGCTGCAGAGGAAAATTTTCAAAAAGGTACAGAAGCTGCGCCAGGACATATGGTCGGATTTGAAAATCTTTTCCACTGGGGACTCACGCTTTGCCTATCAGGCAGAAATGAACAAGGGCATCTTTTAATGGCTCAGGCAAAGACAATCTACGATTTTATTGATGCACAACTTGGAATCATCTTAATCCAATCTTCTCAAGCTTTGGCTTATATTGAGACAAATGATTGGAAAAAAGTTAAAGACATCACACGCGATCTCACTACCAAGACACAAGAACGATCGATGCCAATATATGCCCTTTGGGCGAAAATTTTTGAAGGCAAGATTGCTCATTATAATGGAGAAATTCAGTCCGCATGCCAATATTTCACCAAGGTAATTGATCAATCCAATGCCATTCCTGCCCCATGGGTTGAAATAGAAGCGCTTACTTCCCTATTGGCAATCCTAAATCAAACCGGGAAAGACATTGCAGTTCACAAAAATCAATTAGATAAGCTGTTAGATGAACTTAAAGCTAGTATCAACGAACAAGACAATCTTAAACGTTTTAAAGTATTTCGTGAACAAATATATCAGCGTGCGGGTCTAAGTCAACAAAGAAATAAAACCCACAAAACTTAACCTTTAACCTAAATTAAAAGTAAATTATCGGGGGAAAAACCACAAAACACGAATTTCCTCACCAAAATTCATGTAAAAGGTATATTTGGCAACACTTTGGCAATATGAAAAGTGTATGATTGGATTTAAATATACATCTGGGGAATAAGTGGAGCATAGATGGGGTCAGAAATGGGCAAAGAAGGGGCGTTACGCTCAGGGGCTTTTGCACCACGAGATAAAAGTTAGCGGCGCAATGGGACGACCACAGGCTGCTGACTTTTACTTTTAACTCAATTCATTGTACAATGCCAACATGCCTTCGATAATTAAAATTCTCCGGACGAGACAACAACGACGCGAGAAATATACGAACACATTATTGGGAAGAACAAGTATAAGCCTTGCGCTGCTGATAAGTTTAGGTTTCACCGCATTCTTTATTTGGGGGAGCACAACCTTTTCAACCCTGACGCAAGATTTGCCATCCCTAGAAACAATTGCTCAACTTCTAGAACCTCCTGACGGTTTATTATTAGAACCGACTCGTTTTTTTGATCGCAGTGGTGAAATCATTTTATTGGAGCTCGAAAACCCTGCCATCAATGCTCGAAAATATTTACCCATGCAAGGGGCATCTTCAAGTGCTGAAGCCTTACATCCCTATTTTGCGATAGCAACGCTGGTTGTTTCTGATCCAACATTTTTGGAATATCCCGGATTATTAAGCGCTGTTGTCACACCCCAAGGTAATAGATCGTTATCTCAGCGCCTGGTCTCCGATCTTCTGCTTTGGGATGAACCAGAAAGTCTTTGGCGCATATGGCGAGAACGTATTCTGGCAGCTCAACTGACCTATCACTACGGGCACGAAAAAATATTAACCTGGTTTCTGAATTCAACATATTATGGGAATCAGGCCTATGGTGTTGATGCAGCAGCGCAGGTATATTTTGGCAAATCGGCCACAGAACTAAATCTGGCAGAAATCACTATGATTGCAGCTATCGCAGATGAGCCTACGATCAATCCAATCAATAACCTAGAATCGGCTATTAAACGTCAGCAGGCAGCTATAGATTTGATGCTGACCGCAGGAAAAATCTCGAAAGACGAAGCCTATCAAGCCAAAGAGACTGAACTTATTTTTAAACCACCGGCCCCACCCCGACCAAACCCAGCACCAGCCTTTACGCAATTGGCATGGGATCAAGTCATCAAGGAAATTCCGATTGAGCGGCTGGAACGGGGCGGTTTCGAGATAATCACAACCCTGGATTACGACCTACAAACACAGGCAGCTTGTACGGCTGAAGTTCATCTGACTCGGCTTATGGGATCAACGGTACAAGGAGCGTCGCCAAATTGTCAGGCGGTGCGCTTTTTGCCAACACTGTCATTTGATACCACGATAACGCCACCTGAGTTGAATACCAATATCATGGTTTTAGACCCGCATTCCGGGCAAATACTTGCGGCTGTTGGAAAATCAACAGGAGATTTAATCCCAACTCAAAAATCTGGACACCCCCCTGGCACTTTGATGACTCCCTTCATCTATCTTACTGCTTTCACTCGGGGATTCAGCCCTGCCAGCCTTGTATGGGATATGCCATCTTCCTTCCCAGAAACAATTACCCAAAAAACCAATCCCATTGGCTCCTTTAATGGACCTCTGCGCGTTCGTACTGCGGTTAATAACGATATTTGGTTGCCTGCACTGTCCACCCTCAATCAAATTGGCCCAGAAAATGTTTGGCATACTGCTGAGAAATTTGGCATATCGATCACCCCAGAAGATAAAGCAACTCCCGAATGCCCCAGTTGTTTATACACCTTGGAAGGCGGCGAGGTAACGCTGCAATCTATCATGGGGGCCTTCGGCATCCTTGCCAATCAAGGTAAATTTACGGGTAGTGTCACCAATATAGATTACGAATTACCTGAGTTATCCGCAATCTCGATTATTGAAATTAAAGACTCACAGGGTAATGTTTTGCCGCATGATAATGCTCCGAAAAATCAGCCGGTTATCAGTTCTCAATTGGCATATTTAATGACGGATATGCTTAGTGATGAACCCGCACGTTGGCCCAGTCTCGGCCATCCAAACCCATTAGAAATCGGACGTCCTGCCGCTGCAAAGATGGGTGCAACCACCCAGGGAGATGATATCTGGGCCGTCGGATATACCCCTCAACTTGTAGTTGGTGTTTGGATTGGTACGGGAGATACAGGCGAGACCGACCAGATCGCAGTTCCATCTAAGGCAGCAGCGGCTTTATGGAACGGCATTATTAAATATGCCAGCCGTGATTTGCCAGTCGAAGATTGGGAAAAGCCACCGGGAATTGTGACCACCGAGGTTTGTGATCCTTCTGGATTGCTGCCGACAAGAGATTGCCCTTTGATTGTCAGTGAAGTTTTCCTCAGCGGACATGAGCCCACTCAACTTGATACGCTATACCGGGCTTACCAGGTAAATCGAGAAACCGGGCGGTTAGCCACCATTTTTACTCCCCCAGAATTAATTGAAGAACGAGTGTACTTAATTGTGCCGCCCGAAGCCATTGTTTGGGCACAAGAGAGTGGTTTTCCAGTACCCCCGCAAAGTTATGATGCCATCCTCGTTCCTAATCCTCCCGCACATGCCCGGATCACAGCACCCGCCATGTTTAGCGCTGTTTCTGGTGAAATCGCCATTGAAGGAAGTGCAAACGGAGATGATTTTATCTCTTACCGCTTGCAAGTTGGCGAAGGGCTTAATCCGCAAAGTTGGTTTGTAGTCGGTAATGATACGAGCACACCTGTGGACCATGATGTGCTTGGGAAATGGGATACGTCATTGTTGAATGGTTTATACGCGGTCCAACTAATCATTGTACGCGAAAACCAGCAAGTAGATACCACCACAATCCAGGTAACAGTTGACAATCAAGCTCCAAACACCACAATCAATTATCCGGAAGATGGTCAAATGTTTTCCCTGGAAACTGATAGTATCATCACTTTCCAGGTGCAAGCCACTGATAATTTACAGCTTGAGAAAATTGAATTCTATATTGACGGCCGGTTAACTGCGACACAAACACAACCGCCTTTCGCCTTACCGTGGTCGGTTCTTGCGGGAAATCATCGTCTGCGAGTCAAAGCAACAGACTTGGCAGGAAACACGCACCAATCTAAAGTAGTTTTTACGGTTGAATAATTCAATATATAACTAATCAAAAGAGCTCGATTCCTTGGGAGAATCGAGCTCTTTTCATATCATGAATTTGAGAGAAATCGTCATCCACAAGATTTTTAACAGCTTAAGAATCGATTGTGGAAACGTTTAGCGTTCCAAGATCTTGTGCGTAGCCTGAAACGCCAGAGGTGGTAGATCACACCGGGCAAAGAACTGCGCCTGCTGAGCATCATCTCCCGCACAAAGGTGGGAAGTTTCGGCCACGGCGCGATAAATGATGATCATATCTGCTGCACCTGGGGATTGATCATCGTTAGCGAGAACATCAATCAATTCTGTTACTCGTACATTTAGGCCGGTTTCTTCCAGACATTCTCGTTCGGCTGCACGAACAGGGTCTTCACCAGCATCCACAAACCCAGCTGGTAGTGCCCACATTCCACGCTGCGGTTGACTGCCCCGCTGCACCAGTAAAACTTTATCATCTTGATCCACAAAAACAGCTACGGCAACTTTCGGATCTGGGAAGAAAACCCAATCACAATCCGGACAAACCGGGCGCTGGCGTCCAAATTTCCATTTTAACGTTACTGACGCCCCGCATCTGGGGCAATAATTAATATCTTCTCGTCGCATCAACGTTCACGCTTTCTTAAGGTAAAAGCGGCTATTGTGGTCACAACAGCGGCGGCACCCATAATAATCTTCAACAAGGGCAGCCACAAAATTCCAGATGCTTCCAATATAGGCGTAGTCTGTTCTCCTTGGTGATCAATTTCTGCAATATCAGTTTGGTTTTCAACCTCAGAAGTGGTATCCATCGGCGTGGTAGAGATCAATTCCCGCTCCTGAGTCTCGGTATCAGCAAGGGGTGCGGGAGATTCAGGCATGGCTGCATTGGGTTCGCCAACCATCTCCTCAGTTGTTTTTTCACTGGCAATTTCTTCGCTTACGATGCCCTCTTCGGCAGAAGTATAAGGTTCCCTTTCTGGTGCAGAATCTACCTCAGACAGACCATCTTCTACGTCCAATTGAGCATCACCCATGATTGGTTCAGCCTCAAGAGATTCTTCCTCGTAAACTTCAGCAGCAGGGGCCATTGCAGGGGCGGCCAAATCTTTCTGCATGGTCAGAGCACCGCTGCTGAAAAAATCCCCAACCATGATGAACACAAAGAGAAAACTGGTTAGCACAGATGCAAGCCGAAAGGCAGGATACAAGCGAGAAGGTTTACGTTTTCGGGCACCAATCATCTCTGGCGTAACCGTAAAATTACGAGGCGCTCGCAAATAGGGTAATTGATTCATCGTGTTGCGAGCCATTTGCAATTCTTCGAAGGCGGTCAGCAATTTTTTATCGGTCTTCAAACGCGCCGAGAGACGATCACTTTCTTTTGCAGAAAGTTGATTATCCAAATAGGCAGATAAGTGTTCCCAGTCGCGGCGAGAAATATTTTCAGTCATCATGAGTCCTCCTCACTCAGACGAAACGCCATGGGTAAAAGTTCCCGAAATTTTTGCAAACACAGCTGCATGCGGCGGCGCGCACGCGCCAAACGACTCTTTACCGTCCCCAACGGTTTTTTAACAATCTCTGCAACCTGCGCATAATCCATGCCCTGAACATCAATCAAAACAGCAACGGTACGAAAATCAAGCGGTAAAGCATTCAAACAATTTTGAATAGCTTGCTCTAATTCCACTTGCTGCACTCTTTCTTCGGGAGATAAATTAGGATCCACCATCCATCGTGCAGATTCTATTTCTTCACCATCTTTATTTTGCGGTTCTAATGCGGTGACCGGCTTTCGTTTACGGCGGCGCAATTCGTCATAGCAAGCATTGGTCACAATCCGCAGCAGCCAACCTCGAAAAGAACCACCGCGGAAAGTATGCAGTTTGCGATAGGCAGAGATAAACGCTTCCTGAGCAGCATCTTCTGCGGCGTCTGTCTCTCCAATCACGCGGTAAGCCTGGTTATAGACCATATCTTGATAGGTCAGCACCAAACGGTTAAAGGCCGTCAAATCACCCTGACGGGCACTTTGGATCAAAGCAACTTCATCCACGCGAACCCCTTCCTCGAGCAAATAAAAACCAATATACTGTACGCCAGGCTAAAATCCCTAAAGCACTGAAGCCCCCCAAAACAACGACAAATATCGGGGCAATTGCTTGCCCCAACCAAAAAGCCCGTATTAACGCAGCCATGGGGCCAGCTATCACCATCGCCCAAAAAGGTCGCCACAATTGACGAGCATCTGCCACCCGCTGGGGGTCGTAAGCACCGAGGAAAGGTGCTACCATGATCCAAGCAATCAATACCGGCACAAAGGTAGTTAGCAGCCTAAAACCGGCCGATCCCAATCGATCGTGGCTTGCAAATCCCCAGGCTGTAATAATGGCAGCGGCGAATATATCACCACTGATTAATATCCAATTCTGCTTAATTGATTTTATTATTTCCATAATTGTTTCAAAGACAATTATAAACGCTAATCTCTGGTTTTTATACCACATCATTTCTCAACTATAAATCAACATCATGGAATATTGCTCTATCACCAAAGGGCGATTACAATCAGTATCTTAGAAATAAAGAAATTTCCTTGAAATTTTTACCTCCAAAGGTGCAGATTCGTTTCTCAAAATATCATCTTCTTTGGGATGGAATTTGAAAAATCATGAACTCTATGCCAACTGCTATTCATAATTCTGCTTAGAGAACCGTGATTCGGGAACCATATCGACACACAACACTAAAATAGGAGCCGGGCATGCCTGATAAAGCAATCCAAGACTATTACCCCGAGCAGTGGAGTCACTGTTATGGCTGCGGAACCATGAACGAACATGGACACCAAATCAAAAGTCACTGGAACAATGAAACCGGAGAAACCCATGCCGTTTATCATCCTAAGCCTTACCATATCGCGATCCCGGGATTCGTGTATGGCGGGTTGATCGCGTCACTAATAGATTGCCACGGCACCGGAACAGCAGCAGCGGCGGCATACCATGCGGAAGAACGAGCAATGGATACCGAACCCGCTCGCCGATTTGTAACAGGATCTCTGCATGTAGATTTTCTAAAACCTACACCGCTGGGCGTCCCTTTGCATTTACACGGGCGTGTTACTGAATCCAAAGGTCGTAAAATTGTGGTTGATATTACAGTATCAGCAAACGATATCGTGACTGCCCGCGGAGAAGTTGTTGCAGTTCGGGTTCCTGATCACTGGATGGAGTCCTAAATATAAATCTCTCTCTTTGAGGAAAATTATGCCCCTGGATCTGCCCCGTATCCGTGCAATTTGCTTTGATGTTGATGGTACCCTCAGCAATACCGATGATCAATTTGTATTAAAACTCGTCAATCTGCTGAGCCCAGTGCAGTCTCTTTTTCCAAATTTTGATTCTCAGGCCTTCTCGCGAAAAGTTGTCATGGCTACCGAGACACCAGGGAATTATTTTTTTGGCTTACCAGATCGATTGCAGATTGATGACGAAATCGCCTCTATTGGAGATTTTATTTATCGTATGGGATTGGGCAAAGAACAGCACCCATTTTTGCTCATCGATGGAGCAAAAACTATGTTGGAAAAACTCTATCCCCATTACCCTTTGGCTGTGGTGAGTGCCCGTGGTGAGCGCAGCACGGGTTGGTTTTTGGACCAATTTAATTTATGGCCCCTTTTCAAGACTGTTGTCACGGCACAAACCTGTGCGTATACAAAACCCTACCCCGATCCTATTGAATGGGCAGCCAAAGAAATGGGGGTCTTACCTTATGAGTGTCTCATGGTTGGGGATACTACTGTTGACATACTAGCGGCTAAAGCAGCCGGGGCACAATCTATTGGTGTATTATGTGGTTTTGGGGAAAGAGATGAACTAAAAGCAGCGGGTGCCGACATGATCGTGAAAACCACCCAAGATATCACTTCAACTCTTTTAGGGCACAGCAGAATCTAAACTCATAATATTAAAGGCAATAAGAAGTCATTTTCTTGTGCAAATCCTGATAAATTATCTCACAGGAAGCAGCCGATAATTTTTGGGTCACAAATTAAAGTGCTTCAAATAATTTTTGGTATTCTCGGGCATTTTTCGGATCCTGTTTCGCGATTTGCTTAATCATGTTACGTGCACCTGCTTTATCTCCTACCTCGATCAACAACTCCGCTGCTTTATTTAACTGTTGAATTGTCTCTGCAATCAATTCCATCCGTTGATATTGTTCAGCAAGACGATGGAAGATCATTGGTTGATCTGCTTGTTCCAACGCCAATTTTTTCATAAATGATAAGGCATCTTCTGGTAGTTTATGCTTATTTGAAAAAATCACAAATTGATCCGTATATTTCAAAGCCTGATCTGGCTCTTCCAACCGAAAACTTAAATCGATCAAATTACTGTAGGCGTTTTCATCGTTGGGTGCCAATCCACAAATGCGTTTATAACTATCCATCGATTCACGCCAATTCAAACTTTGCCGGTCAATATTTGCAATACGATGCAAAATACGCACAACCCACTGGTTTGTATTTTCAGCTTGTTGGGCAAGTTCTAAAGCATAGGAATACGCTACGCGTGCTTCATTTAATTCTGCCAAACTATAGTGGATCTCTGCTCGCTGGATAGTTTCTTTAATAGCGTCATCTACCTGCCCAAAAGACAAAAGATGTTCGACCAACTGTTTGCGCACATCTAAATCCATAGGCATTAATTCAATAATACGCTTTTGCATCGCAACTGCACGGCGTGCTTCTCCACGAATGCTATAGGCATGTGCAACGACCTTAAATTTCTGCACTGCTTCTGACAAACAATCTTTAGAAATAAGCACATCTCCCAAAACAATATGCAGCGGCAAATAAGTTGGTGCTTGCTCTAAGGTATATAGAATTTTATCAAGAGCTGCCTCCAGGTGCCCTTCCCTGGCTAATCGCCGAACCAAACTCATCGCTGTAACAATATCACTGCTCTTGGACTCGATTAAAAGTTCTGCCAAAGGAATTGGAGGATCACCATTCTGATGCACGCCTAATTCATGACGGGCATTTTTCAAATGCTGTCGCCAATTAGGACGCACAAGTAATTCAGACACATTTTCACTAAGTTTAAGATTTTCGCTGTCATCTTGTTGGCGAGATTGATGCTCAATTAGTGGATCATAAAGCTCACGCAGTTCATCAGCCTGTTCAGCAGGTACAATCATGGCATCGGCCGTTCTTAAAGCTTCAAGATATCTAACTGCAGCCCGTTTATACTTCTCGCGTTGAAAAGAGATATCCCCCAACAATAGATATGAACCTAATGCGTAATCTGAATGAGCTGTTACCCGCTGCAAATAACGTACAGCGCTTTCTAAACGTTGATTTTTTACTAATAGAACCCCTAAGCTATAGTGGGCTGAAGGTGCATTTAAACCAGCGTTGATAGCTGCCATCAAGGCATCGGATGCTTCCTCGTTCTTGCCATAAGTCTGAAGCTCAACTGTTTGCCCTAAATGTAGCATGATACTTTCTTGATCCGCATTTTTCGTAAAAACTGGACCGGTTGAGCCATCCACGACCGCAGGCAAATTGCGCTCGGAATCAGATTCATGCTCTGCATCACTGCTTGATTGCTCAAAAAACAAACGCGCCAAGGAAGACAGGGCTTTTCGATAGGCCTCATCAATAGGATTCAAATCGCTATCAACTTGTTCTTTGGGCTTTTCAATTTTTGGGGCGGGTTTTTCCTTCAAATCTCCCAGTATTCCCGTGCCACCCTTCGGTCGGGCAGGTTTTGGCAGCATCGTTCCTGCCTGAAGCATATTCAATGATTGAAGCGCTTCCTTACTATCTGGGAGAATATTTAACGCCCGTTTAACGGCATGGAAAGCTTTATCCTGATGGCCGTCATGCTGCATCAAGCTGGCAACGTGAAGATATTCCCGAGCAGCCTGCGTCTTGCGTCCCAATCGCTCATAAACAATAGCTAGACGAGCGTGTGCGTCGGTATTCTCTGAATTATAGGAAATTGCACGCGACCAGTTTTCAATTGCTTTATCAATATTTTTTTCTTCAAAATAATTTTTGCCTGCACGTGCGGCATATTCCGATGCATCATTTGTTTGGCCGAGATTATCATAAAGTGTGGCAATTTTTTCCAAAGGTACTGGGTCATCAGGGTTGCCCTCCGCTGCCAACAAATAGTATTCTAATGATTTATTATAGTCTTCAAGCTTGAACCAGGCTAACGCCAAGTTTGTCAACGCCTTGGGGTCGTCAGCAATTTCATCCAATGCCTGTTGGTAATACGAAGCGGCTTGATCCCACTCCAAATCCCAGGCTGCCGAGTGGCCCTGACTCATTGCTTGTTGATAGCGTTTTTGACGTTCACTCATAATAACTCCCGGAAAAGCCGGTGATCAGTGTGTTATAGGTTCTAGGGCGCCCCAGTTGTAACCAGCGCGCGCATCGGTGCGAAGGGTAATATCTAAAGCGTAGGCTTGCTCCATCACAGATTGTACCAAAAATGCTGTTTCTTTAACCTCATCAATTGGACATTCCAATACAACCTCATCATGAACTTGGAGTAAGATACGTGCTGAAAGCTGCGATTGCGATAATGTTTTATCCAAATTTAGCATAGCTACTTTCATGATATCGGCAGCTGTTCCCTGGATAGGAGCATTGATCGCTTCACGCTCCTCTCGCTTGCGTGTCTGCTGATTGCTCACATTTTGCAATCCAGGAAAATATCTGCGCCGCCCAAGTAAAGTTTCCACATATCCTTGTTTTGCCGCAGATTCCCGGATGGCATCTAAATAACCTTTTATACCAGGAAATTTCTGGAAATAAGCGTTGACAAAGTTTTCAGCTTCAGCCAATGTTAGATCAGTCGTACGGGTCAGTCCAAAAGCACTCATACCATAAATGAGGCCAAAGTTAATTGCTTTTGCATGGCGGCGCTGCTGAGGGCTAACATCATCAAGAGGGATACCATAAATCGCAGCAGCCGTTGTGGCATGGATATCTTGATCAGAGCGAAACGCCGATAACATAGCTTTGTCTTGAGACATATGTGCGGCAATGCGGAGCTCAACTTGTGAGTAATCGACCGCTAAAAGCAAATGTTCCGGGGCAGCTACAAAAGCGTGCCGTACTTGACGCCCCAAGGCGGTGCGAACAGGAATATTTTGTAAGTTAGGCTCTGATGAAGCTATGCGGCCTGTTCTGGACCCAGCCTGGTTATAAGATGTATGAACCCGACCCGTTTGCGAATTAACTTGTTCGGGTAAAGCATCGACATAAGTTGAGCGTAATTTTTCCAACTCGCGGTAAGATAAAATCAATTCAATAACTGGATGTGAAGTACGAAGCTCTTCCAAAACGCCTACTGCTGTAGAATAGAATCCGGTCGCCGTCTTTCGGGTGCCTTCCGGTACCTGGATGGCCAAAGTTTCAAACAAGGCAGCAGAAAGCTGCTTGGGGGAATTAAGGTTAAAGGGTGTTCCAGCAATTTGATGAACCTGGGATACAAGCGTTTGTATTCGAGTTTCTAAATCCAACGACATCTTCGCCAAAAATCCGGTATCAAGCGCAATGCCAGCCATCTCCATTTTGGCTAAAACTTCAATCAATGGCATTTCCATTTCTGTAAAAAGCGACTGTGCCTGTACCGCATTCAATTCATCTTGCAATAGCGGCATCAATTCAAGCACAACGGCAGCATCATCTGCAGCATATTTAGCTGCA
>JBDLJO010000046.1:0-13884 GCA_039714275.1 Chloroflexota bacterium
GATTGAAGTTGAGGTGCAAACCTCAGCTGGCGCAGTAACGGTTTTTGTAGCCAACAATCACTTCACCTCCATGAGCGCTGGTGAAGCAGCCACTGAGCCACGCCGTGATGCGCAGGCAGCCTGGAACGTTACCGTATTGGAGACCGTCTTGGCCGCCAACCCGGATGCCTACGTCGTGATCCTCGGTGATTTGAACTCCTTCTACAATGCCTTGCCCATCGACACCCTGCGGGATGCCGGCCTGCATCATGTCTTCGAGATCGTCCCAGAAGATGAGCGCTACTCGTATATCTATCAAGGCGCCTCACAAACCCTGGATCACATTATGGTGACAGCGAATCTATTTGACCTGCTGATTCGCACTGAGGTGCTGCACGTCAATGCGGATTATGCACCGCCCGTCCCTGGTGATGAGTCACCGATGCGTAAATCAGACCATGACCCGGTGATCGCCACATTCTCCCCCTGATTTAACACCTTATCTAATCAAAAGACTTCCGACCATCTAAACTTCGGAAGTCTTTTTGATTCCCATACCTGATTCGGCGTGCTGGTGAGGGTTATCTGGCCATTCAATATTTCGTAGTACAATAATTAAGGTTAATCGCATGCACGCAGATCCATGTTTGAGTGGATTGGAGATCGTGTCAAGATTAATTGCATATTTAGAGGAGGATTATTATGCCGTTAAATTGGAATCTTACCCCTTTACAATGGGTGCTTTTTTTCATAGTCTACACTGCTTTTTTTGGTTGGTCAGGATGGTGGATAGCAAGAACATTACGCTTATCAGAAGATATCGGTTTGGCAGTTGGTTTGGGTATTTGGATTGCTGTGATCTACTTTTCAACCCCGCTTCAAAACTTGATCCTCTATGCCATTAGAAATTGCTGCTGAAAGGGCAAATTACTGCTTTAGGGGCACACACACCAAAGATCGATTACACTAAAAACCAATACACCCCTGTTCCTATGATCACTCCGATCAATGTGCCCGCCAGCACATCTGAAAGATAGTGCACACCCATCGCCACACGCGCTAAAATCACCAGCGGCGCCCAAATCACCAGGGTCACCGCAAACCAGGGCGGTCCTAATCCCACCGCCATCGCTGCCAGGAGAGAGGCGCGCGCGGCATGCCCGGACGGGAAGGAGTGCGGGTCGGTGGCGCGGTACATATTCCCCCACTCCCCCTCGGGGCGCTTGCGTCGAATGGTGAACTTCAGGGTCATCACCACCGCAATGGTGACCAGGATGCCAAAACCCAGGGCTATGGCACGCGCCTGCCAAAAAGCCTCCCCCAGCCAGCCCACGAAAATCAAAGCCGGTATCCAGAACCAGGAATCACCCGAGTGCGCAAAAAAGGCCGCACCCTTACGCAGTGGGCCGGGTTGATCAGCGACGCGCATGCTCTCAGAAACCCGCAGGTCCCATGCCAAGAATTTTTCTAAAGACATAGGCTAACCCGCCAGATCATCGCGCAGCAATTCCAACTGATGCGGTTTATCAACATCCATTGCCGGTTCGGCATGATCCCACAATATCGCACGACCCGTGATATTAAGCCGTTTGGTGATACGGTCAATCGCTCCTATAAGCGTTAACCGGCGGGTTAACAGCAAGAAGAGGGTCATAAAACCGATCGAAGCGGCCTGCTTCAACGGGCTTTTTCGTTTACCGATCAGCACATCCCACATGGCCAGATGTTCGGGATCAGTGGTCATCGTATGGTGCACGATATGCATATCTGCACCGCATACTTCCATATCAGCCAACTTTGTAAATGTGCGCATAGAGTTGGGATAGCGCGCTTCCATCACCTCTCGCCGGACAATACCGTAGTACATATCATGCTGCGTTTCCAAAGCTGAATCAACCAGCCAATCGATCATCTCGCTGTTAATACCGGGAATATCGGATGAAACGCTGAGCACATACTCCGCCTGAGGATTGACCTCCAGAATTTTATCGATGCCCGCCTTAATATTATCTAACATCCGACCCTGGTTGGGGACGTAATACAGGTCTTTTTTGCAGGAAATCTGGCTGTCTTCAGGGAGGCCGATAACAATTACATTATCTACTTTTTGAGCTTCGCTGAGTGCGTCAAGCACCCATTGGATCATCGATTTTCCGGCCACATCAATCAGGGCTTTGGATTTGCCCTCAGAATAAGGGTAGAGCGGTTGATCTGGTTTTGGGATTCCACCAGCGGCGACAATAGCATCCATGATTACAACTCCCTGATCTGCGGCTTGATGCCCAACTGATCTATGATTTGATCGATCTCATCGTTCGTCAGGGCGCGACCTTTCCCTGCAGCAGCGACCAGGGCCGCTTCTAACATATTGGTTCCAAATGAGCGGCCGTCCATCACCGGTGTTGTTGTAACCAGATATTTCACACCGCGCTCTTTTAGAAAGACCACATCTTCGGGTGTTGTTGTGTTGGTGACGATGATTTTGCCGTTCATATCCTCCGGCATATGGTTTTTAATATACAGCCAATCACCTGCCGTAACGGTGTTGCCCTGGTAATATTTCTCATATTTCGGCACCACTTCAAGCTGTTTTTCGCCCGTGGGGTAAAGCATGCTGATCGGCATCCGTCCAACAATCGGCAGCATGATTCGAGCCATGCGATCTAAATTCTTCATACCCCGTATCGCAAGCGGGATATCTAAACCAAACATCAAATCACCAAAAACACACTCGTATCCGGCATTAATAAAAGACACCGTCATGCCATAGCGCGTGACCCCGGCTACCAAGAAGGCTGTTTTATCCGCAATCTGGTCGCCAATTTCGGTCTCCACGTGCTGCATGACGCGTGCTTCCAGGGTGTCTTTTAACCCGCCGCCATCAACATAGGGCGTAACCTTGACATCCTGGACCATTTTTACGGCAGCATGGAGGGGGTATTTCTTCCACGGCGTACCCACGCCCAGATCAATACCGCCCACCCCAAAGGCATCTATTTTTCCGTCTAACTCACGGAACATCTCCCGGGCGGCGATTTCATCGCCATCGGTTCCAATGCGCTCAATGACAACCTTTTCCCCCAAAAGATCCACTTCTACTTTTTTATCGCGGGTTGATGAGCCCAGGCTCACGCTTACTGCTCGTTTCATATGGTGCCTCCAAATAAACAAATCAAATAAATGCAATCTTCAAGATTTTCAGGATGCCCCTATTATAGGATGAAATCAGGAAAATATGCATGGTCAGAGAAAATAATCATCCGTCTAATTATGGATTCTAAAAGTGTCTTATCGGATCTTTATTTTGATGATGGTTCTGTCAATCTTCTACTGCTTCATTTTAATTTAATGAACATAAAAACAGCCCAGGACAGCGCTTTTTATGGGTATGCCGGTTCCTGCCTTTGACATTCTGCTTTGCGCAGACTAAAATGGGGTAAAGTGAATGAGTATCGCATATTAGCACAATATAATGCTGGTACACAACTTGCTGTTGAGTTATCTAAGGTACCTGCAGTTCTATGGAAGAAAGATTATGAGCGCATGGCCAGATAAATACGTAATTGGGTTAACCGGCAATATTGCCACCGGCAAGAGTGTCGTTCGCAAGATGCTGGAACATCTAGGAGCCTATGGCATTGACGCCGACGCATTAGGTCATCGCGCTATGGCAAAGGGCGCTCCCGGATATCAACCCATTATTGATAACTTTGGCAAGTGGATATTGAACGCCGATGGACAGGTAAACCGCGCCAAATTGGCACGCATTATCTTTCCAGATCCAGAGGCTTTGACCACACTGGAAGAAATTTTACATCCATTGATCCGGCAAGCCATAGACTTATTGATCAATCGCGCCAACCATAAGGTTATTGTTATCGAAGCGATAAAGCTTTTAGAAAGTAGCATGAATGAAAATTGTGATGCTGTTTGGGTAACGCACGCTCCTCAAGAAATTCAGATGGCGCGCCTGACCCAAAAAAGAAATATGGTTGCCGCTGCTGCGCAGGAGCGTATTGTTGCACAAGGATCGCAGGCCTATAAAATGAAAGCGGCCGATATTTTGATTGAAAATACCGGCTCCTTTGAAAAAACTTGGGAACAAGTGCTTGGTGCCTGGAATGACAGTGTCACCATAGAAAAGGTTGCGCCCGAGGAAGAAATCGTTGAGATCAGCCCGGCAGGATTTTCCGTAGAGCGCGCTGGTCCGGGTGCTGCCAGCGAGATAGCCCGTTTTATTACCTCAGCCAGTCAGGGCCAGCTCAGTCTGACACGCACAGATATTATGGCTGCTTTTGGCGAGAAAGCTTTTGTCTTACTGCGCCACGGTTCCAATGTGATTGGTGTTATGGGCTGGCAGGTAGAAAATCTGATAGCCCGGGTTGATGATGTTTTCTTGCTGCCAGGTGATACGCTCGAAGATGCCATCGAAACAATGATCAAAGAGGTCGAAGAAGCTTCATATGATTTACAGTGTGAGGCAGCTATGCTGTTCCTGCCCCCGAAACTAGCGCGGCACAAAAAAATCTGGAAAGATCTTGGCTACGCAACCCAATCCGTAAAACTGTTGAGCGTGCGAGCCTGGCAAGAGGCAGCGACGGAATCCATGCCGCCTGGTACCGTGCTGCTCTTTAAGAAACTGCGAAAAAACCGCGTTTTGCGCCCGGTCTAAAAGTTATTCTCAAAATTAGCATCTTGGATAAATGCTCTTGGCGGCGGCTCTAGCTACATATATAAACCGGATTTTGCTGGATATTTAATCGTATTTAAGGCCTGGTTAGCTCTATTTGGAAGCCTAAAAAGCAATGGAATACATTATCTTCATCTTTGAGCGCTTGGATTGGTCAAGTGTATTAGACATTTTATTGGTCACGGCAGTTTTCTTTGCCATCTTGAAAATGCTTCAAGATACACAGGCCATTGTTTTGCTGCGCGGCGTCTTACTCTTCATTGCCTTGATCGGCATACTGACCAGCCTCAAAGTCCTGCCTGCATTCTCCTGGCTGGTGAGCAACACCCTGCCAGCCTTGATCGTTGTCATTCCCGTAATTTTCGCACCTGAAATTCGTCGTGCCCTGGAACGCCTGGGGCGCACCAGCAATCTGGTTACTACGCGCTCAGAAGACAGCACGGATATCATTGATGCCTTAGTGAATGCAGTTTCACGCCTTGCTGATCGCAAGCACGGCGCATTGATCGTGCTGCAACGCCTGGACAATATGGGAGAATATGTAAAATCAGGCGTGCTGCTCAACTCTCAGGTCACGCCAGAATTACTGCTGCAAATCTTCTATCCCAACACACCCCTCCATGATGGCGCCGTTATTATTAAAGATCAACTGGTCTTAGCTGCTTCTTGCGTAATGCCGCTTTCGACCAGCGGCAGTCTGGTCACCACCCCGGAGCGGGAAATGGGGCTGCGGCACCGGGCCGCCTTGGGCACTTCAGAAGTCGGCGATGCTGTAGCCATTGTGGTCTCCGAAGAAAATGGCGCCATTTCCATTGCGCACCGCGGGCGCATGATCAGCAAGCTGACCGGACCTCGCTTACGCAATATTCTAGGCACATTTTATGAACCTGTCCGCAGGCGAACAACCGTACTCACCTATTTGACGCGTTTCATCCCCTGGTTGGCATCCTCAGAAAAGGAGGTCAGCAGTGAACGCTAAAACTACTCGTTGGGCACGCAGAAATTTGGGCACGCTGTTGATGGCCTTTGCATTGGCGGTCATTGTTTGGGTCTCAGCTGTAACTTCAGCAGATCCCAACCAAGAGAAGGTCTTTTCCGTCCCCATTGAAATCATTGGTCTTCCCGCTGAACTCGAATTGATCAACTCACCTCCAGATAGGGCACAAATCAAACTTTATGCTCCCGGCAGTGTGCTTGAAAAAATCACCCAGGGCAGTAATACCGTAGAAGCATGGGTCGATCTTTCCGATCTAGGATCGGGCGAGCACGCTGTGGCACTGCAATATCAAGTTGCACCCGAGTTCAGCCCAGTCAGGGTTAACAGCATTCAACCTGCCAACATAGAAATTTCCCTGGAAGAGATCACCTCCCGCACCCTATTAATCACCACCGATATCAAAGGAGAACCTAAACTTGGATATCAGGCTGAAGTCCCCACATGGAGCGATGCCCAGGTAGAAATTTCTGGACGTACGTCTTTAGTTGAACAGGTGGATTCTGTCAGTGCTGTTTTAGATATTGATGGGGCCGATGAAAATATCGAAGTAAATATCAAACTTATCGCCCAGGATGCCGCCGGGCATCTGCTTTCCAATATTGTTTTAACCCCCAGTGAAGTGGCTGTTCAACAGCCAATCACCCTGCGGGGTGGTTATCGAAACATGGTTGTCAAAGTTGTTACCGTTGGTCAGGTTGTCGATGGTTATCGACAAACCAGTATCGCCGTAACGCCTCCTAATATTATGCTCTTCTCGGCCAATCCTGCCTTATTGGATGAATTGCCCAGCTTCATTGAAACCGAACCTTTGGATTTAACCGGCGCAGTTGAGGATATTGCCCAAATTCTAGCTCTCGCTTTACCCACAGATGTATCGGTGGTTGGCGACCCCAATGTGCTTGTAGAGATTGGCCTGACCGCCATGCAAACCAGCATTACCGTGACCCGCCCTGTTGAAGTCATTGGCGTGCTGCCGGAGTTTGGTACCCTGGTTGATCCTGAAGTGGTTGAGGTTATTATTTTTGGACCCATACCCACGCTCGATGCTCTCACCGAGACCGATGTGCGTGTGGTCTTAGATTTAACCGGTTTAGAGATCGGTGTTTATCAGCTGACCCCGCAGGTGGTCATCTTACCCGAAGAAATTCAAAGCGAAGCTATTTTGCCTGGAACCATCGAAGTCAGAATTATACCGATCAGCGAAATGCCGCTGACACCCACACCCACCCCAACGCCCACCCTCACGCCTTAGGAGCGCTCGTTATATGTCTAAACCGGTAGTTGCCCTTGTTGGGCGCCCTAATGTGGGCAAAAGCACCCTTTTTAATCGCCTTGTTCAAGAGCGCCTGGCGGTTGTGGATGATGTCCCTGGTACCACCCGTGACCGTTTAATGGCCGAAGCCCAGTGGAACGGCTATCTTTTTGATATTATCGATACCGGCGGTATCGATCCGACACAGGTCAGCGCTGGTAAGCAGCTGGATCCACTCTCAATTGGCTCGGCAGATTTTATCAAGGAAATTCGGGCCCAGGCCGAGATCGCTATCACCGATGCCGATGCTGTGCTTTTTGTTGTTGACGTACAGCATGGAGTCACGGCTCCCGATCAAGAGGTAGCTCAAATTTTACGGCGCCATCAAGAGAAACGCGATGGTGAACCCTGGCCTCCCGTATTGTTGGTGGTCAATAAATGCGAAAACGAAACCACCCGCAGCGAAGCTTTATCATTCTATGAGTTGGGCATGGGTACACCTTATCCAATTTCTGCTTTGCACGGTATTGGGACTGGCGACTTGCTTGATGCGCTGGTAGATACTTTTAAGAATTGGGTCGAAGAACAAGAAGAGGACGACTCGGTAAAAATATCGATCGTCGGTAAACCCAATGCTGGAAAATCAACCCTGCTAAACCGTCTGACAGGTGAAGAGCGCGCCATTGTCAGCGCGATTCCCGGCACCACCCGGGATGCGGTCGACACCCGCTTGACCTTTGATGGCGTCCCTATCACCTTGATTGATACTGCCGGTATTCGCAAGCGCGGCCGGGTCGATCCGGGCGTAGAAAAATACAGTGTGCTGCGCTCCATGCAGGCAATTAAGCGTTCCAGCGTGGCGCTGTTAATGATCGACGCGGTTGAGGGTATCACCGCGCAAGATATGCATGTCGCTGGCTATATCCTAGAGGCCTGGAAAAGTGCCGTTGTGCTGGTTAATAAGTGGGATGCTATCCCCAGCGATACCTATACCATTGAGGACTATACCTGGCATGTACGCGACGAATTAAATTTTATGAGTTATGTACCGGTGCTCTTTATCTCGGCCAAAACCGGAAGGCGCGTCCATCAGGTGCTGCCAACCGCTTTGCAAGTCCATGACGAACGCATGGTGCGTATTTCTACCGGCAAAGTCAATCGCCTGATTCGCGATGCGCTCGATCAGCATCCCCCGCCATCCAAGGCCGGCCGTCATTTGAAGATTTACTACGGCTCACAGGTGCGCAACGACCCTCCCACCTTCTTGCTGCATGTCAATGATACCGAATTAGCGCACTTTACTTATCTGCGCTACCTGGAGAATAAAATTCGCGAGCTGCATCCCTTTGTCGGTACACCGGTTCGCATCTTCCTACGTCCTCGCAAAAAATAGTTATCCTTTTTACCTGGCTGTGGTTTAATTGACTTTCCTCTTCCCAGGAAATCCTTGGGAGCTGCTGTTTAGAAAATGATATTGAAATTATGGAACTGAAACCAGAAGATTACCAATCCGAAAATTTATTTGACTTCGAGCCGACCGTTGAAGACCATCCTGTTGATGGACTGCCTGTTGAAGGGTTACCTGATGAAGAGACTACCGATCGAAAACCCGGCCTGCTGCGATTTTTCTACGATGTTTTTGAAACCTTGCTCTTGGCAGCCATTCTTTTTATCGGCATCAATGCCGTCTCAGCACGCGTCCGGGTAGATGGCTCAAGCATGGAACCATCCTTCCATCACGGGGAATTTGTGGTTGTCAATCGTCTGGCATACAAACTAGGCACCTATAATATCGGTGATGTGGTTGTTTTTCACTACCCACGTGACCCAGATCAAGAATATATCAAGCGCATTATTGGTGTCGCGGGTGATAATATTCAAATTTCCAATGGGCTAGTGTATCTAAATGCCCAACTGCTCAACGAACCATATATCGCGGCACCGCCGCGCTATAACGGCAGTTGGAATATCCCCGAAGGGCATGTTTTTGTTTTGGGAGATAATCGTAACAATTCTTCCGACTCCCACAATTGGGGACCGCTGCAAAAGGAGAATATTATCGGTCGGGCTATTTTCATCTACTGGCCATTGGATGAATTTGGGGGTATTAAAAGCATCACCGCTCTGACGCAGTAACCCAAGGCTAAGCGTTTAATCAGCTTGTCCAACGCTAAATTTTCAGCCCTGAAGGTCCGCAGACTTTCAGGGCTTTCTAATGCTCTCGATTAATGGGGTATTCCTCTGCTGCCACTCGTGCAGGGAATACTTCTATCATTACCCCCCACTATTCATCCAATTTCCAATTTTCCGCATCATTTCTTAAGGTCTCAATTTTTTCCCAATACCGGGCGATCGAATCGCGGCCTTCCTCGGTAATATTTACGTGGGTTTGGGTGCGTTTTGCGACAATTTTTTTCTCCGATTTCACCAATCCAGCATCTTCTAGTTTAGAAAGGTGGACCGAGAGATTTCCTGCGCTGAGTCCGGTTAATCGCTGCAAGAACAGGAAATCTGTCTTTTGACATGAAGCCAATGCTGTTAGTACTGCCAATCGGGCTGGCTCGTGAATCAAGCGATCTAAATTCGCCAGTTCTTGAAAGATGTTATTCATGGTTGAGTTCCATAGGCTGCTGCAGTATATTTTCCAGGGATATATGGACCAGAACCCCTAGTACGGCAATCAACAATCCCGCAACAGTGCATATACCTATGATCAGCGCTTTGATCCCCAGCGGATTCCACCAGTTAATGCCCATAATGGGCAGCACGCTTAAAAGGATTAAGAACAAAGCCGCCGCCGGATAGAACAATAACAGCCGTTCTTTTGATTGTTGATGGATGCGCAGATACTCTAGCAGGAACGAACCCGCAAAAACCAATCCCAGCATGCTGAAGGCAGGCTGGAGAGATACATCAATCCAAAAAGCCGCCAGCGCGGCTGTTCCAAGCACAAAACCACGCAGTACTTCCACCATTTTTTGTTTACGGGTCAGCATAACCGTACCAAAGATGCGCATATAAAATCGGTGCACAACCCAATAGAGATAGATGAAAACCAATGAGCAGCTTAGGGGGAAAAGAATGCTTTTTGCAGGACCCGTTTGTGCGCTGGCCCACAACGAAATAATGGACAGCAGCAGTCCTAATGGCACGCCCTTTAATCCCTGGTACGTGGAAAAATTTGTCGTCAGTGTTCGAACCTGTTGGATGTTGCTCATATTCTCCTCCTTTGTATCACAAAACACTTTATATCATAAAGCTCACTTGTATTATATAAAGGGAAATAGACTTTGTCAATCTCCTTTTTCATCCACTAAAAATGCAACTTATTGGGCATTTATGCATCTAAAGTTATGCGAGCAACAACTAAATGTGACAAAAGGAGCATGATGTTCAAAAAACTTAATTTTCAATCCGATATCATTCGTCATTTCGCGCCAGGCTGGTTTGCCTCGGTGATGGGCACCGCGGTCTTAGTGATCGCCATTTTCGTTTTCCAAGATGCCATCCCGTTGGCCAAGTTTTGGCAAATCTTCTTTTTAAGCCTTGCCGGGTTGATGTTCGTTGTTATTTTTATCCCCTGGATCCTGCGCTGGTTAATTTATTTTCAGCAGGTCAAAGCAGATCTGGACCACCCTGTTTTCGGCGCATTTTATCCCACTATGCCCATCTCGTTGATCATCATTGGGATTGCACTCGAGAAAGCAGGTCCGCTCTTTTTATCGGAAGCCGTATTGCTGCCATCGCTGCAGTTTCTATGGATCACCGGAACTGCGGGGATCGCTTATTTTGCCATCACCATTCTCAATATCAATTTCCTGAAACCGGATTTAAAATGGGATATCGCTAATATGGGTTGGCTGATTCCCCCCGTCTCGGCGTTGATCGTGCCCATTTTAGGATCCAGCTTATCGGTGGCCTATGCCGGGACCACCCTTGGGGAGATCAATTTCATCGCCAGCCTGATCTTTTTAGGCATTGGCAGTTTGCTCTTTATCTTTGTCATGGGTGCTATCTTCACCCGCTATCTTTTCCACGACCTGCTTCCCGCTCATCTTGCCCCAACGATCTGGATCGGTATCGCGCCGACATCCATCTTGACCATCATTGCCATCAAACTGGTGAACCCTATCACGGTCTTCTTCGACATATCTAAAGAGGTTGCTGCGGTCCTGGGCGTCATTTCAAAAGTGATCGGGTTGAGTATGTGGGGCTTTGCGCTCTTCTGGGTGGTTCTCGTGGTCTTCGTCACCGCCCACCATCATAAGAAAATTGCCATCCCCTTCGCCATGAGTTGGTGGGCCTTTACCTTCCCCCTGGGATCGTTTATCGTTGCCACTGGCCTTATCCATAAGGTTATTGGCGGCGCATTCTTCCAGTGGGTTGGGCTGTCGGCGCTAACCGGCCTGATCATCATTTGGTGCATGGTCAGCATACGTACGCTGCGCGCGGTCATCTCAGGGGAGATTTTTAAACCCGCTTGATCTCCCCCAAATCTCATATCATAAAATTAAGACCTGCCAGGTTTTCAAACATACCTGGCAGGTCTATTTAACGGACTTTTCCGCTTTGATACCATCTTCCTATGCCACCCTGTCAGAGGCACAATATGATTCCCGTCGGAATTTTGAGGATCAGGAAGGCGTGTCGGGGTATAATAAAATAAGCTTGATTCAAGATGATATAAACCGTATCAATAGGAATATACTATGTGCCCAGAAAAATCCGACCGTCCTCGCCTATCAAAATATATTGACCATACCTTATTAAAACCCGCTGCTGTCCCAGATCAGATAGAACAGCTCTGCAGCGAAGCTCGCGAGTATGAATTCGCTTCTGTTTGTATTAACCCCACCCACGTCAAGCTCTCATCTGAGCTGCTGAAAGACAGCCCAGTTAAGGTCTGTACTGTGATCGGTTTCCCGTTGGGAGCATCTGCATCGGAAACCAAAACATTTGAAACAGAAATTGCCACCCGCGATGGTGCCTCAGAAATTGACATGGTCGTCAACATCGGCGCATTAAAAGCCAAAGATCACGACCTGGTCACCAAAGATATCCAGAGCGTCGTAGATACGGCCCATGCTGCAGGCGCTATCGTTAAAGTGATCATCGAAACATCCCTGCTTACCGATCACGAAAAAGAAACCGCTTGTTTGCTCTCCAAAGAAGC
This sequence comes from Chloroflexota bacterium, assembly GCA_039714275.1. Lineage (GTDB taxonomy): Bacteria > Chloroflexota > Anaerolineae > Anaerolineales > UBA11858 > JBDLJO01. The sequence continues at coordinate 12,092 of JBDLJO010000046.1, forward strand.
CGGTGCTGATTTTGTTAAAACATCAACCGGATTTTCTGGCGGCGGCGCCACTGTAGAAGATATCGCCCTCATGCGCCGTGTTGTCGGTCCGGAGATGGGCGTAAAAGCATCTGGCGGTGTCAAAAACTATAACGACGCGGTTAAAATGATTGCTGCCGGCGCAACGCGCATCGGTGCCAGCGCGGGCATCAAAATTGTCCAGGGCGAACTGGAAGATCAGGGGACAGGTACCGAAAACCCCGAATCCGAGGGCGCGGCTGACGATTATTAAACTGGGTGACCCATTTTTATAAAGATAACCTACCCTTTATGATTATTTGGGCACCTTCAGTACAGTTCATGCATCCTTGCCGCCCCCTGAAAATCACCGTATAATCTCTCATCATGAGCATAGACAACCCCGTTGAAGATCAACCTCATTTTTGCCCCGCCTGCCAGATTGGGGTACTTCAAATTACGCAGGTCACCTATTTCACGTTTATCACTGGAGAGATGATCACCGTACCCGATTTCCCCGCTTGGGATTGCGATATTTGCAACTACCAGGAGGTTGATGCCAGGGCGCTTTCCAGACTTCATGTACTGCTGGACCCCAACACCGCCCGGCCTGCGCATCAAACCAAACCCCCGGGCCCTCCCGCTGAAGATGCCCCCACCGCGGCGATTTCAAAGTAACGCTTGACCCTTATGCGGCTGGATGGTAGAATTCTGCTCGCTTGCCCCGCCCCCATCGTCTAGGGGACCAGGACGTAGCCCTTTCAAGGCTAAGACCGGAGTTCGAATCTCCGTGGGGGCACTCGCCATCAAAGAGACCACCGAATATGGTGGTTTTTTTGATTCAGTCTCCAATCTGTGTGTTGAGATAGGATAAAGGCCGGGATCGCAGCTTTTTGATGAGGGTAAGCGGAAAACTACTGCTTTTTCCTATTGCAAAGGTAGAAAATCGTTGCGAAATTCAACTATTACGCATTGGAGTAGGGTTTCTTAACATTCGCGTATGCTCATCTCTTTCCTTATAGTTGGGCTTTTGGCACGACCAAATACTCCTGACCCTTCTCGGTCGGAAATTCAACAAGACCTTTCTCTATTTCCTCGATCTCTATTTTTCGACTGTCTCTCATGACCGTGATCGGTGTACTTGGGCGAAGCCGGCACATGTTACCCTGTTCTGAACGAATCGCGGCTTTCGATAGTTTTCCTGCTTCCCACTCAATATCGAGCTCAAATCCACCACGTGCCCTCAGCCCTAATGCCCTTCCTTCCGGCCATGCGGCCGGCAGAGCAGGCAGGAAGTGCAGTTCGCTATGATAGCTTTGTAACAACATCTCGATCACCGCCGCGGCACCGCCCAGGTTTCCTTCGATATTGAAAATACCTGAGAATGAAGTATTCAGTAACGAGTCAGTAGTATTGCTTGAAACCAGATAGCTTAGGTGGTTCCATGCATCTGCGGAACGACCTAAACGCGCAAACATGCAAGCCGCCCATGCGCCACTCCACCCGGCTACCGAAACGCCAGCAGCCAACCGGCGTTCAAGACTGATCTCTGCCGCACGCCACAAAGCAGGTGTCCTTTCGGGCACCAACATATCTCTAGGGTAGAACCCGATCAGATGTGAGAAATGCCGGTGGGAGGTCTCGTCATCCTCGAAATCCTCATTCCACTCCTGTAATTGGCCGTGTCGCCCGGTTTGTAGTTCCGGGAGGTGTTCAGCCATTTCTCTCCATTGCTGCCGCTTCTCATGGTCAACATCAAGAATCTCGGCTGCGCGAATGGCGTAATAGAGAGCTTC
>JBDLJO010000047.1:0-13875 GCA_039714275.1 Chloroflexota bacterium
AGGTGAACCCTATGCTTGTTTTGTACGCCCGGATGTACGCATCCCCTTTATGGCGATGCCCGATGCGGTAAAGGCTCTCCTGGATTTGGCGGCCGCACCAGTGGATGCATTGAATCAGCGCATTTATAATGTTACCAGTTTTAGCCTCTCTGCAGATGAGTTCAAGGCCTGGGTGTTGAAATTCTTCCCTGAGGCAGAGATCAGTTTTGACCCAGACATAAAACGCCAGACCATAGTGGACAGCTGGGCGGCTGAAATGGATGACAGCGCAGCAGCTCATGATTGGAACTGGAAACCCGACTATGACCTGCAGCGAGCCTTTGCAGAATACCTTGTGCCCAATATTCGCAAGCGTTATGAAAAGTAATTCCTATTATTTTTGTGGTGATGCAAAGTTTGCATAAGAAAATCGCAATAATTACCGTGTAACAGCTCTTTCAGGATTTATAATCTATTTACTACCATAATAAATGTTAGTTTTACAAACAGATTAAATTACCGGAGAATAAATGGCAGAGAAACTAAAAGTAGGCTATATCGGATTGGGTTTAATGGGTAAGCCGATGGCACTCAACTTGCTCAAAGCGGGATTCCCACTAGTTGTCCATAATCGCAGCCGGGGTGCGGTACAAGAATTAGTAGCTGAAGGGGCGCAGGAAGCTTCCTCGCCTGCAGAAGTTGCTGCTCAAGTTGATGTAGTATTTACAAACTTACCCGATTCCCCCGATGTAGAACTTGTTGCATTTGGTCTTGAAGGTGTATTAACAGGTGCGCACGAAGGGTTGATCTTTGTCGATAACTCTACTATTAAACCAGCATCGGCACGCTTAATTGCTGACCGCTTAGCCCAAAAAGGGGTCCTGGCTTTGGATGCCCCGGTCAGTGGTGGTGATATTGGCGCGCAAAAGGGAACCTTGGCGATTATGGTAGGCGGCCCCGCGGCCGCCTTAGATAAAGTGATGCCCCTTTTTGAAGTGATCGGAAAGACCATCACCCACGTTGGTGAAAGCGGCGCGGGTCAAATTGCGAAAGTTGCCAATCAAATTATGGTTGCCGCTCAGATGGTTGCTATGGGAGAATTGATGATCCTGGCCAAGAAAGCCGGGGCTGATCCAGAAAAAGTTGTTCAAGCTATTCAGGGTGGTGCTGCCCAATGTTGGAGTTTAGATACCAAACCCCCCCGCCTTTTTAATGGCAATCGCTCCCCAGGTTTTAAGGCTTATATGCAGGCGAAAGATTTAGGCATTGTCATGGATACAGCCCGAGAATATGGCGTTCCACTGCCTGCGGCCGGGCTCCACACCCAATTGTTTGATGCGATGCTGCAAATGGGTATGGCAGAATTGGACAACTCTGCCGTGATTGGTGTTATTGAGAGTTTAGCGCAAACTTCCCTTTTGGATATAGAAGAATGATGGATTAGATCATTCTGCGCAAAAATACATGATAAGTAAGGAGCCTGCAGTACTACAAGCAGGCTCCTTACTTAAATTGGGCGTACCTACATTTTATGGTTGTGAACTCCCAAAATGAGAGATCATGTGGTTCCCTGGATATAATAGATTCCACAGTAATAAAAAAAACAGCCCTCGTTTGCACAGAGGGCTGTTTTTTGAAAGATCAGTGTACTTTATCGAATTTTCTTCAGGACAGGCAAACCGTTTTTGCTTTCCGATACTTCGTAACCGGCAGGCACTGCATCTAAAGAACCTTCATCTTTTACTTCTTTAGCGAAGAAATAAAGGGTGCGTTCTTTACCTGTGGATGTGATTGATGTTTTGCCGTGTAAGTAATAAGTGTTTCCTTTTGAATTGGTAAAACTGAAAGCCATGTTTATCTCCTTTGAAATAAATAAACGCTGAAAAGTGGATTAATTGCCCACTGATTGACAGACCCCTGATCTAATCCAGGTTATTAATGTTTTGGGCTATTTATAAGTATAGTTTAACAGGGGAGATTATGCAATAAGCACAAATCACTAAAAATGAGTCGATTTTTCGCAAATGCTGTACCCTGAGAATCTCTTCTGTCATCATCGCTGTGATGATGTTATCATCTTTCTGACAATTTATTGGATGAGGTGAAATGATGAAAAAACAATTAAAACCAGGCGTGCAATTCAGTTGGCGCGCAACCCGCGATTATTTGGTTATATTTTTGGGAGCGGCTCTTCAGGCTTTGGCCTTACGTGTTTTCCTTGTGCCTTCACAATTGGCCAGCGGCGGGGTGAGCGGGCTTGCACAACTGATCAATCACTATACAAATTGGCCTATTGGTTTGATGGTTTTAGTGGGCAACCTGCCGCTGTTTGTGCTCGGGTGGCGCTACTTAGGTGGTAAGCGTTTTGCTTACCGTACAGCCTTTGCGGTGATTGTCTTTTCAATAACGGTCGATTTGCCCATGTCTTTCCTGCCTGCCGATGGTTTAACGGATGATCTGGTGCTCAACGCCCTTTACGGTGGGGTAATCAGCGGTATTGGATTTGGGTTTGTATACCGCGGGAGGGGTACCAGCGGGGGATCAGATATTTTAGGAAGAATTCTCAGTCATCGGTACGGTATCCCCATTTCACAAAGTTACTTAGTTACCGACGCCATAATTATCTTCGCCGCTGGCTTAACCTTTAGCTGGGAAAATGCTCTCTACGCCTTGGTTATGCTCTATGTTAGTGGTGTCGCGGCCGAGACAATTAGTGAAGGGGTCAAAGTTGGGCGCACGGCATTAATTGTTACCGCGCATCCACAAGCTATAAAGGATGAAATTCTGAATAGGTTGGGGCGTGGTGTCACAATGCTTTCCGGGCGAGGTGGATATACAGATCAAACACGACCGGTTTTATATTGTGTGCTCACCCGTTCTGAGGTCTCGCGCCTCAAAGCTCTGGTCAGGAAAGCCGATCAAAGCGCCTTTATGGTAATTGGTCATGCACATGAAACCTTGGGAGAGGGCTTTGAATCTTTGGATGAATGATGGAAAATTTGAATTGCTTGGAACTCCTGGGGACCTGGTTTTATCTCCTCCCTGCCGCTGAAATCTCCTAATTACAGTAGAATTTGCAACTTGCGCTGCTCAGATGCGTAGTATCATGGTAGACATAAGAAAACTGCAGGAGAATTATGGCTCCCGATAATGAAACGACCTGGCTTGCTCAGGCCTTGGACGGCGACGACGAAGCTTTTGCCCATATTGTAGAAACATATCAAAGACCTGTTTTCAGTGTCTGCTATCGCATGCTGGGAAATGCAGGTGATGCTGAGGATGCTGCTCAGGAATCTTTTTTGCGGGCTTACAAAAATCTTTATCGTTATGATCCCAATCGCTCTTTTGCAACCTGGCTTTTATCGATTGCCTCTCATTATTGTATCGATCAACTGCGTAAGCGCCGTTTGACCACCTTTTCCATCGATGATGATGATAACTGGTGGCAGCCACCAGATCCAGGTCCTTCACCAGAAAATGTGTTGGCTGGAACTGAGCGACGGGCTAAAGTTGTTGAATTGCTGGATACTTTGAAACACCAAGACCGCGCTGTCGTAGTTTTACATTATTGGCACGATTATTCTTATGAAGAAATAGCTGAAACGCTCGAATTAAGTGTATCGGCAGTAAAAAGCCGTCTTTATCGAGCCAGACGTACACTTGCTAAAGGATGGCAGGAAAAGGAACATCAAGAAAAAGCCCTTGAATCCAAAAACGCAGAGAGAGTACCTTATGAAACACAAGCCTTTTGAAAACTGGATTTTGATGCAAGAACCCTTGCTGCCAGATCAAGCGGCAGCCCTTGAAGAGCACCTGCGGGATTGCCAACACTGCAGAGAGATTCAACAAGCCATTGTAGGTGTAGAAGCGCTTTTCCAAAATGCTATCGAGGTAGAGCCGACCCCAGGTTTTAGTCAGCGTTGGCAAAACCACCTCGAGCAGGAACAACGTGATGTGCTGATCAATAGACATCGTTGGCATTCGTGGATGGCTTTGATTATATTGGGCAACACGATTGCATTATCCGCGTTTTTGTTGGGCAGGCAGCTTTTGTCTATGTTTAATTCTCCAGCCGAATTTCTATTAATGTGGGTATATCGCTTGACCTCGTTAATCTCAAGTATTACTGCGGCAAGACATTTGCTGTCAACACTGTTCAATACACTGCCTGGCTTTGTACCGCTGTCTGCCTGGCTTCTAATTGTCGGGGTCAGTGGTTTGCTGGCTTTAGTTACAATGACCAAATTAGTACAATTTTCACGGAGGATCTAACCGATGAATAGAACAATAAAGAAATGGAACATTTTAATCTTGGTGGTTATGGTCACCGCGCTGGTTTGGCCAGGCTCTGTATCCGCTAAAGGATTATGGGATGATAAAGTAATCTTTGGCGGCACATTTACGCTGCATCCTGAAGAAACCCTTAACGGTAATCTGGTCGTTTTTGGCGGCACTATCACGCTCGAAGCAAATAGTACTGTTAATGGGGATGTTGTGCTCCTGGGTGGGACGGTCTCGGCTGATGGCGCCATCAATGGTGACTTGATTGGGGTTGGAGGCTCGGTATCTCTGGGTGCTGAAGCGCTGGTTTCTGGCGATTTGGTAACGATAGGTGCCACATTAAATCAAGCGGAAGGCGCGCAGGTTATCGGGCAGGTACTCCAAGAAATGCCGGCGCCATTTCAAATTACTCTGCCATCTGAAACAAGTTTCTCCGATGACACCTTCCGCCGCCAAATTTCAAGTGTGACCAATCCATTGTTGGAAGGCGCCTGGTTCTTTTTCAGTATTTTTATTTGGGCAGCTTTGGCAGTTTTGTTGGTCCTATTCTTTGCCACAGAAACTGAGCGCGTCGCGCAAGCCGCATTGGCCCAACCAATGATAACTGCTGGTGCGGGCTTGTTAACGCTGATCCTGGCGCCATTCGTGTTGTTGGCTCTTGTAATAACCATTTTGGGTATCCCGGTGGCACTGATCTTGTTAATTGTCTTAGGGGTTGCTTGGCTGATTGGTTGGATTGCTCTCGGATTAGAAGTTGGCCAACGTATTGCAGGATTATTTAACCAAACTTGGGCTCCTGCTGTATCCGCTGGTGCCGGCACGCTGGTACTTTATTTTGTTTTGGGCGGATTTAGTTTACTGGTCCCATGTGTGGGGTGGCTGCCCAAGGCAATGGTGGGCATGTGGGGTTTCGGCGCCGCTCTTTTAACATATTTTGGTACCCGTGGATACCCTGAAGATTCCCACATGGGGACACCTCCTGAACTAAAAAGAAATCCTTCTAAAGATTTACCTGAGAAGCAAGAAAAACAGAATGGATTACCTGTTGAGAATCTTGCTTCAGAAGAAGAAACCGAATAGTAAGAGTTTAGAGATTTTAATAATTTGGACAAAAATAAAGCAGGTTAGAAATTGACCTGAACCCGAAAAAGTAGACTCGAAAAGAAAGCACCCCCTGTGAGAAAATAAAGAAACAGGAGGTGCTTTTTTTTATCTTTACCACCGTTATTTGTGTTTCAGATAACAATTTCTTTGCAACTATTCCTTTTAGCCCCGGCTGAATACTTAAAACTTTAAATTTTAATGAACATAATTTTAAAAATTTTTAGAAATTTAACAACGCCTTTCCCGATTTTCTGTGGTTTAGGTTTTTAGGCCTTAAGAGATGCACATGGCAGATTGTGACGATAGTCACAATCTTTATAGGGCGGATGTACCTTTGTATTATGGGGAGACAATATACAATATGCGCATTGAGATGTGAAAAAAAACACAATAAAGGATCATTATGAATAAAAAACAAAATTTAATCGATGCGCTCCAGGCCATCACATGGTTTCAAGAGTTATCAAAGGAGCATTTTGAGAAAATTGCTGAAATCTCACATATCGTCGAAGTAAATAAAGATGATACTCTTTTCTCAGAAGGGGATAAAGAGGATTATCTATATATCGTTTTAGAAGGTCGAATCGCTATAGAAATATACAGCCCTTTTAGAGGCCGGCTTAGGATCTATACAGCAGAGCCGCTCGAAATTGTTGGTTGGTCAAGTGTTACCCCGGTTATCCGTCAACGAACAGCAAGTACACGGGCGGTATTAGACAGCAGATTAATCGCAATTGATGCCCAGATCTTGCGAAAATTCGGCGATGATGATCCAGAATTGGGTTATATCATCATGCGCCGCATGGCAAATGTAGTCGCAGGCCGTCTAATGGTCACCCGCCTCCAATTATTAGATCTATTTGGTCACCCCACAGAGGATCAATGAGTTATGGTTGATAAAACATTGAATCTAGGCACCACGGTAGCGATAAAAAAAGAAAAACTTCTTCAATTAATTTTAACTTTGACTGAGAAAGGGTACCAACCAATTGGCCCATGCCTGAAAGATGGTGTGATTTCTTATGAACCCATTGTCTCCATTGATGCCCTGCCACAAGGATTTTCTAGCGAACAAGAAAAAGGGCATTATCGGGTGAAACCAGGGAATCACAAGCGTTATTTTGATATTACACCTGGCCCGCACACCTGGAAGAAATTTTTATTTCCCCCACGCACACAGCTTTTCAAAGCTCATCTCTTGAACGGGCATTGGCAAGAGACACTTGAAAAAGAAGAAACACCTCGCTATGCTCTGATCGGTGTCCGTCCATGTGAATCAGCTGCAATCCAGATCCAAGATAAAGTATTTATTCGTGAAGATTTCTCTGATCCGATCTATGCCAAGCGGCGGGAAAACTTACTAATCGTTACTGTAAACTGCCTGCATCCTAGCCCGACTTGTTTCTGTACATCAATGAACACCGGACCCAAAGCACAAGGGGGGTTCGATCTGAGCCTGACAGAACTGGATGATGTCTTTTTGGTAGAACTTGGTTCAGATGCCGGGATAGCTGTTATGCAGCAAATTGAATGGGAACCGGCCAGCGCTTTCCTGCATCAAATTGCTCAGCAAGGTTTCAAGGAAGCTGAAGATGCAATTATTCGGCAGATTGATAATCTGGAAAGCGTGCCCAATATGCTCTTATCAAATTTGGAGCATCCATATTGGAATGAAGTTGGTCAACGCTGCATGAGCTGCACAAGCTGTACGCAGGTTTGCCCAACATGTTTCTGCTGGGATGTTGAAGACAGCACCGATCTAAATGGGAAATATACCCGGCGCGAAAGGGTTTGGGACTCATGTTTTAACTTGGCATATTCAACACAGGCTGGTGGCAATACTCGACCATCTACAAAATCACGGTATCGCCAATGGCTGACCCATAAAATGGGATCCTGGGTTCATCAATTCGACTCATTGGGCTGTGTTGGCTGTGGTCGTTGTGTTACCTGGTGCCCAGCAAAAATCGATATTACCGAAGAAATTAAAACTTTCCAGGATGTGACTGCATGAAACCCACCAACGCTATCCCGACAACTGCTCATCGCGCAGAGTATCTCCTGGCCCCCTACTGGGCTAAATTAAAAGAGATCACCCAAGAAACTGATGACACCGCCACCTACTGGTTTGAATTTGAAGATGAAGATCTTCGTAAAAAGTACCAATTCGGGCATGGTCAATTCAATATGCTGTACTTGCCGGGTTATGGCGAAGCTGCGATCTCTATCAGCTCAGACCCGGAAAAACCTGAACTGATCGGTCATACTATACGTTTTGTAGGGAATGTAACTCGGGCGGTTAGCCGCTTACGTGTGGGGCAGAGCATTGGCATGCGAGGGCCATTTGGTACTACCTGGCCGATTGAAGCATATAAAAATCACGATGTTGTCATCACCGCCGGAGGTATTGGTCTAGCTCCCTTGCGCCCGGTGATCTATCATATTCTCAACCACCGTGATGATTACGATCGAGTGGTTATTCTTTACGGCGCCCGAACACCAAAAGATCTATTATACATTCAAGAATATTCAAAATGGGAAGACCAGGGAATTGAAGTCATACCGACTGTTGACAGAGCTGATGAAAATTGGGGTGGACAGGTTGGTGTTGTTCCGATGCTGTTCTACCGCTTGCGTTTTGACAATGAAAAAACAGTTGTCTTCAGTTGTGGCCCTGAAATCATGATGCGCTTTGTGGTCTTTGAAGGCTTGGCTCGTAGGATCGCGCCAGAAAAAATCTATCTTTCCATGGAGCGCAATATGAAATGTGGACAAGGTTTCTGTGGACATTGTCAACTTGGCCCATACTTTATTTGTAAAGATGGTCCTGTATATCGCTTTGATCAACTTGAACCCTACTTCAATCTGGAGGACCTCTAATGGGGCCAACGCGAAAACCCACATTGGCAGTGTATAAGTTTTCTTCTTGTGATGGTTGCCAACTTTCGATCCTCAATCTTGAAGATGAATTGCTGGATTTTGCCAACACGATTGAAATTGCCTATTTCTTAGAAGCCCGGCGCAGAGTTCTTACTGGTCCCTATGATATCGGGATTGTAGAAGGTTCTGTAACCACAGAAGAAGAAATCCAACGCATCAAAGAAATTCGCAGAGATTGTACAACCTTGATCGCGCTAGGCACATGCGCTACAGCTGGTGGAGTGCAAGCTCTTAAAAATTTTGGGGATGTCACCCAATTTATAGAAACCGTGTACCCAAACCCTGAGTTCATTCAATCCTTGCCGACCTCGACACCGATTAGTGAACATATCAAAGTTGATCTTGAACTTTGGGGCTGCCCGGTAAATAAATACCAAGTCGTTGAGATAATTACCGCCTTGCTGCAAAAACGCCGGCCCTTCATTCCGCAATATGCGGTTTGTCTAGAATGTAAACGGCGAGGTAACACATGCGTAATGGTAGCCAAAGATGTTCCTTGTTTGGGACCGATTACCCAGGCAGGCTGTAATGCAATATGCCCGTCCATGAATCGAGGATGTTATGGTTGTTTTGGTCCCTTACCTTCGGCAGAGATCGATGCTTTTTTGCCCCATGTGAAAGAAAAAGAAAGGTACCCCGGGGAAGCGGTTCGGATGTTGCGAATGATCAGTGGAAACGCCCCGGCTTTCTGCGATGCCGCCGAAATACTACTCAAAGAGGAAGCTTAATAATGACCAAAACAATTAACGTATCTGCATTGGCCCGCGTTGAAGGGGAAGGGGGATTGTATATTGGTGTGAAAGACGGTAAGGCGCATGAGATAAAAGTAAACATCTACGAACCCCCTCGTTTCTTTGAAGGATTTTTGCAAGGCCGTTATTTACAAGATGTACCCGACATTACCGCACGCATCTGCGGTATCTGTCCGGTTGCTTACCAAATGAGCTCAGTGCGAGCTTTAGAAAAGGCTTTGAAAATTGAGACTTCTGCACAAACCCGAGATTTACGCAGCTTGCTTTACTGTGGTGAATGGATCGAAAGCCATGTGCTGCATATTTACATGCTGCAAGGACCTGACTTAACCGGACATGAAAGTGCCATCAGCCTGGCAGAGGTTGCCCCAGAGACAGTAGCAATTGCCTTGCGCTTGAAAAAGATTGGAAATAGTATATTAAAAGCAATTGGTGGTCGTTCGGTCCATCCGGTAAATGCATGTGTGGGTGGTTTTTACAAGTGGCCAGAGATCGAAAAACTTCAAAAATTACTCCCAGATTTAGAATGGGGGCTAGAACAAGCCCTGGAAACAGTACGTTGGTCAATGACTTTACCCTATCCAGATTTTGATGTGGATTATGAATATGTTGCTTTAACCCATCCTGATGAGTACGCTATCCTGGAAGGAGATATCCTTTCTTCTAAGATTGGCAAGATCAGTGAAGATGATTTTGAGAAATACTACCTTGAAAAACATGTTGAGCATTCTAATGCCATTCACAGTCATGGTACAGATGGTCAGCCCTATTTTGTTGGTCCATTGGCTCGTTTTAACTTGAACTATGAACAACTTGGAGATACAGCAAAGCAAATCGCCGCAGAAGTTGGTGTTGAACACCCAATTAATAATCCATATAAGGGATTGATTGCCAGAGCAGTGGAAACCGTAGAAGCCTTTGATCGGGCTATCCGCTTGATAAAAGAATATAATCCCAATCAGCCCAGCGCGATTGAACTCAAACTGACCTCTGGTGAAGGGGCCGCCGGGACAGAGGCTCCCCGTGGTATGCTGTACCACCGCTACAAAATTGATGACTATGGCATGATTCAAGAAGCCAAGATCATGCCACCTACCGCTCAAAACTTGGCCCGTATGGAAGCTGATCTCTGGCAGTTAGCCCCGACAGTGCTGGCGTTGGAGCATGATGAAGCGACTTTGACGTGTGAACATTTGCTGCGTTCTTATGATCCCTGCATTTCTTGTGCTACACACTTTCTAAAACTTGAGATTAAAGATATATAAATCGTACAGATGAACTTATACATCCAAACGGGTTCCACATTGGGGGCCCGTTTGAGGTTAAAATCATGACCATGGACAATATAGTTTTACTTGGAATCGGTCAGAGCTTCCGCGGTGATGATGCGATTGGGATCATTGCCGTAGAAAAATGGCAAGAAAGATTTCCAGAAACTGCCCAACTGCCTGCCCTCAAAGTTGAAATCTTAGAACTTCCCGGCCTGGAATTGTTGGATGCTCTTTCTGGAGCGAAGAAAGCTTTGATCGTTGATGCCGTTCAAAGCGGCAGTCCAACAGGGACAATTCACGTGATTACAGAAAACGAGCTTTTATCTTTTACGCCTGATTCCCAATCAGCGCATGGTTGGGGAGTAGCTGAAACTTTAAAATTAGGGGCACTGCTGGAAAAGGATGATTTGCCGAAAGAGATCGTTATTATTGGTATTGAAGCTGATCAGTTTGAGATGGGAGCGGGACTTAGCCCCACAGTCAGCAATCAGATCCAAAAGATTGTAGAAATTATCCAAACGCAAATTATACAAATTACTTGACTAAATCCGCTGAACCCAAATACTGGATGATGTTGATTCAGAATAGTGTTGATAGTCCCCAGATATGTGACGTTTTAGTTGATGCGCGCATCCCCAATAGTGAAGCGTAAATTGAGACATTAAATGGTCAGCGGAATGAATTCAAACAACGGATATATTGAAACAGTTTCTAAGATTTAGTTTGTAGGGAATTTCAAAGTATGCAATCAATCGACGTGCTTGGTTAGGATGAAAAATTTTTTAATAAGAGATCGGGAAAACCATTTTTCGATAGTCCATCATGGTCATAATTGTTCCCCCTACGGCAAAAAATTAATCACTGCACCAATGACTAAACCGATTTGACCCAGATGGTAGGTTACCATAATTCTGAGGTCCCGATTTTTTAAGGGTGCAACAAAACGGTCCCAAGCTAACCAGCTGTCAGAGACTAAGAAAAACAGAGCGCCGCCACTGACGGAGAGGGATGCCCATGTGTTCCAGTCGGACGTTGTCATGGTCAGCAGAGCAGCAGTGACCATCAGTCCAATCGCAGTGAAATAGATCATGATGGGACCTCTCGTTTTTTGCTTACCAGAGCTGCCCAAATTTGCAGTGATACGGCGATAGAGTCTAAAAGCTGTCATGCCGACCATGAACATTACCAAATAGCTCGCAACATTGAATTCCAGAATCCTTGGGGTAAGTCCGATGATGTAGGCGATGTGCCCCAACAAAAAAGAGACCAATCCTGCCATAAATTTCTCCTGGGGCAGCATCAGAAAAATATCCCCAGCCAGCGAGAAAATTAATCCCAGGGCAAACCAAATCATCGGTCCCTGAAAATGGCCGGTTTGCCACAACCAAGCTAGCAGCACCAGTATGGTGCCAGGTTTGGTGATATAGACCAGGTTTTTCCATTTTTTAGCCGATGCCAGCCAATTGAGCATCGCGATACCGATCGTCAGATAAAGTAAATTGAAGTTCATATCATTCACCTAAGCGCGATTTCCCTTTTTTAGCGTTGGAAACCAAATTGACGCAAGGCGTTCTCATTGTTGCGCCAATTTTTACGAACTTTAACCCGTAATTGAAGATACACTTTTCTCCCACTCATATTTTCAATTTGAGTGCGTGCGTGTGATCCAATACGTTTGATCATGCGACCTTTTTCACCGATCACAATGCCCTTTTGCGATTCGCGCTCGACGATCATTGTGGCTCGTATATAGGCGCCGTGGTCGCCGCGTTCGGTGTATTCATCGATCCGTATGGCGATCGCGTGCGGGACCTCATCCTGCAGGTGGATCAGCGCCGTAGCGCGGATCAAATCTGCGGCAATTTCGCGTTCATATAAATTGGTGACCTGATCAGGCGGGTAAAAAGGTGTTCCTTCAGGGGTTAGTTCCTCAAAAGTACTCAGCAGTGTATCCAGGCCGTCTCCGCGGCTGGCAGAAATCGGGATGGCCAGGGCAGTAGGTACCAGCGATTGGTACTTGGCGAGACGTTCGCTGATTTCATCTTTGGAAACACGATCAATTTTATTGATGGCCAGGATTACCCTGGGGGAAGCGTCAAGTTCTCCCAGTAAATCAACCAGAATATGGTCTTCCTCGTGCGGTGGGGTTTGGGTAATATCAACCACGAAGAGAATTAAATCTGCATCTTCTAGGGCTTCAGCCGCTTCCTGATTCATATATTGACCCAATTTGTGGTGCGCTTTATGCAAACCTGGCGTATCAACAAAAACCAGCTGGTAATCATCACTTGTTAGAATGCCTAATTGCTGCTGACGGGTGGTTTGTGGACGTGGAGATACAGCGGCGACTTTTTGCCCTAATAAGGCATTGATCAAGGTAGATTTGCCCACATTAGGGCGCCCCATCACAGAAATAAAACCAGCTCGGAAGGAATGTTTGTTTTCTGACATACTGATTATCCTTTGTAGGCAATAAAGATCCCCGATGTTTTGGAGACGCGGTAATCACCATCATTTTTAATCACTTTTTTAATTTGCTTTTCAAGCTGTTCAAGAATCGCCGTCCATGCAACCTGCAAAGGCAAATACGATTCATAGAACATATGCATGCTCTGGATATAATCCAAAACCGGTTTTGGTTCCGGAAAAACCAGCGTGCTTTCAAGACGGTGAACTTCAATACCTTCTAGATATGGTGTTATAAATTCCCCACCGCTTTCTAGGGAAAAATTCTTGCGAAATGGTGTTGGTAATGATTTGATTGGCATGCCCAGAGCCTGGTAGGCTGCCTGAATTTCGTCTAGAAAGGTTGTCATAGAGCTTTCGGCATTGGTTGCGGCAATCAGGACCCCGCCCGGACGCAAGACGCGTTGAATCTCACTCATAACAGCTGGAATATCAGGGACATGATAAAGCATATGGTTCGCTAAAACAACATCGCAAATGCCATCAGGGATCGGAGATTGGCGTGCTCGTGAGTTGATTAAATTAGCGTTGGCAGCAATAGGTTTTTTGGCGACGTCACGTAGCATGCCTAGAGAAATGTCAGCACTAATAATCATGCTTTGGGGAGGTAGGTGTTTTTGAAGACTGGGAATATAGATGCCGGCACCGCAGCCTATATCAAGCACGATTTTTGTGTCTTGCCAATCAAGATGACCAAGCACCCAGTCGGGGAAATCAGTTTTAGGTTTTGTGTAAAGCTCATGAGTGCGTATTCGCACACTAAGTTGATCTTCGCTGGCATATTGTTGTTTTGTCAGGTACTCTTCATCTGTGGTAGGGTTGTCGGATTTTGTCATGGATAGGCTATTCTCCATCTTGAAGATGATTTAGCTATTATACCTGTTGATTGACCTATAAAGGCAAGAGCCTTTTAAGTATGTCTGGGCTCAGGAGAAATGAATGGTAATGTTAACTTAAATTCTGTGAGCAAATGAGCGGAAAACCCCAAGAATAGGGTAAATACCCCTGTTTGGGTGAAATTGCTGTCAATTCCATCTTGACCTTTATTCAGCTAGTCGTTATAATACCAAGTCTGAAAATTA
>JBDLJO010000048.1:0-13645 GCA_039714275.1 Chloroflexota bacterium
GGAAGATAGTTGGATATTTCATAAAATGTACCCCCCAACACAATGAAATAATCCAAGGGAACTGTGCCCAATTTAGCCTGAGCCCGGGCGACATTGGTCGCTTTGGCTGTCAGCACGGCATCGGAGCCTACAACCATAATATTCTCACGACCAATATGAATCCCAGAGCGCAGTGCTGAGGTGGTGAATTCAAAGCTGTAAGACTTTCTTGATTTCCCGCCCCAGGGATCAGAGATTCCCGGTGCAACGCTGATCTGGTAGTGGGTCAGCGGTTTGAAATTTCCCCGGATATTTAGCTCTTTGTTCCAACTGTACCAGCTGTATTGAAGATCATCTACAGCAGGGGTCACCGTGATAAAGGGTTCCGGGTCATCCTCGAGGGTGGGTCCGTTAAAAATAAGACTGCCGCGTCCGGGCATCGTGCCGTAGCTGGTTGTGTTCCAGTTATGAGAGATCACTTCCAATGGTGGTACGGTAGAAACCGAGACCAAGATTGCATTTTCAAGGGGAACCCCACCGTAAGCCAGGGCATTAGATCCCAGGTTCAGGTGATAGGCACTGCCGCGAGTAAGGAGTTGATCCGGGGTAAAGGTCAGTTTTTTACTGTCATCAGACCAGGTGAAAGTTCCTTTTACGGCAGGGTTGTTCAGAGATGCAAGTGAAAAATGCCCCTCAACGCTGTTCCTATCCATAGGTTGGCTGAAGGTGATTTCAAAATCGGAATCCAGGTCAATCACATCATGGCTTTCCGGTGATGTGGAAACTACGTGGGGTCTGGCGGTCTCAAAAGACCAGGATGGAGCGGTTTTTTGTGTGGTGCCCAGGGTGCTGGTCAATTTGTCGTTGACATGAACGATATAAGTTGTGCCGCCAGCCAGCGGCGGATCGGGATAGAAAATATAAGTGCTGGTATTGACCCAGGTGCCTTCGCCATCCGCAGCGGGAGACAGCGTGAAACCCTCCGGCAGGGATGCCGGATCGGCGCCCAGGGATACGATCGGTTGATTGAAGCTGACCACGACAGCAGATTCGGGGCTCAGGTCGCTGAGACCGGCCTCGGGGAGCATGCTCACCACTTTCAGGGGCGGGGCGGTTTGATACTGCAGTTGTCTGGAAAACGCAAGCGGCAGTCCATTGGTGGCATCTGCACCAGCGGCCAGATCTAAGATCAGAGTGGCGGAGGGCTGCAGCGGGGCATCGGGCATAAAATCTAATGTCGCGTTGTCTACCCAGGTTATCTTGCCTGGTAGATGTTCTGACTCACCATCCTCACGCACGACCTTGCCCTGGATAGCGGTTTCAACCGAAGCGCGGTCCATGGGTTGGTTGAAATAAAGTCTCAGGGTACCATCCAGGGGTAAGCGGGACCCGGGTGGAGGCTGCACTTCGATCAAGTCGGGGGGTAAAGGTTCAGGTGTGGCGGTTGGTGGAGCCGGCGTTGCTGTTGCTGTCGGCACTTCGTCATCTTGGAGTGCCGAGGAAAGTATGGACGGCAGCGTACAGGCCAAAGACACGAAAAGTACTACAATGAGAGCGAGTGTCCAGCGCGCTGTGATGGATTGGGGCAAAGTTTTAGTTTTCATGGGTTACTCCCAGAAATGAGCAAACAGATACCCCCATTATACCTATGAAATTATAAAGATTTTTAATGAATCAAAAAAAACGACCTCTCAGCCGTTTTTTTTGATTTGCTGACAGATAGTTGGTTATTAGGCTAATTTTGCATCCAAGGTGATCTCCGTGTTCAGCACCCGGGAGATCGGGCAGCCTATTTTGGCGCGACCGGCAATTTCTAGGAAGTTGGCCTGCTCCGCTCCGGGGATATCGGCGCTGACCTCCAGGTGAATGTTGGTGATCGTGAATCCGGCTTCGGTTTTCTCAAAGGTCAGGTTAGCAGTGGTGTTGATCGATTGGGGCACCAACCCTGCATTCTCAATTTCTCCAGAGAGGGCCATCGAAAAACAGCCCGCGTGCGCGGCGGCGATCAATTCTTCGGGATTGGTTCCAACCCCATTTTCGAAGCGGGTGCTGAAAGCATACTGTGTCTCAGAAAGCACACCGCTGTCTGTGGTTAAGGTGCCATTTCCGGCGCGCAGGCCGCCGTTCCATACTGCTGATGCTTTGCGTATCATTTATATACTCCTTATATGTTACCAAATTATGGTTTGTTGTTTTTGTTGATATCTCGGTATCTTTTTTTTACCCAAATACTTTTCGGAATTCTGTTACCGCGCTGGGCCCGTTGCGTTCCAGCCCGCGATAGAAGGCACCCCGGTCTTGATCCCGGTAATCCAGGCGCTGCACCTGGAAGGGAACCAGCCGTTGGCCGGCTTTTCGGCGTTCACCAACCTGCAGGAAATAATCCAGGGCATTCTGTACGCTGGCGGCATCGGACCAATCCGATTTATATATTGGGGTACCGGCTTTGTTGAAGATCCAGGTCATATTGGGCATCGATCCGAAAGCGCGGTGGCAGGCGCCATCCAGGGCATCGACCAGAATCCGCCGGGTCACACCCAGAATATCGCGCAGGTCACGGGCATTGCTAAACTTCTGCTCCATTGAAGTCAGCGGCGGGTAATTTTCCGCTGGATGTGCTTCATGGGTGTAGAGAAAAATTGAACCCACGCCATCTTTTGCGTACTGATCAGCTATCGTATTCATGGACGGCGACGCCATCCCGCAGTACGGTCAGGTGAAACTGCCGAACTCCACCACCGTGAGGGTGTGCTGTTCCCACACGGTGCTAAATTTTGTCTCGCTGCCATCTAGTTCCCAGAGAGGGAAGTCAGGCGCTTTGCTCCCCAGAACCGGACTTTGATCAAAATTCATCCAGGGCTCGAATTTCTCGGGGGTAAACTCATCGTAATTGTAGGCTGTCAACAATTCATTGTTTTTCACATACTACTCCTGAGGTAATAGCAAACTGCTGCGATATGGTAATTATACTATATTTTATATTATTTATCTAATATAAAATACAAATATGTGAAAACGTTTTTAAAACATTGATGATCATCGAGTTTCGCTCTCATGCTGCGGTATACTAGACCAACTTTAACCTGGAGATGATGGATGAAAAAAGGTGTGATCGCGGCCGGCGATGCTCAAACTGCCGCCGCCGGGGCAGAGATATTAGAACGTGGCGGTAATGCCGTGGATGCGGCCATCGCGGCAGTACTGGCCTCGTTGTCGGCTGAATCGGTGATGACCAATATCGGCGGCGGCGGGCTGGCGATTGTCGGCGATATCGGTTCGTACGAGGCTGCCGTCTACGATTTTTTCGTCAGTATGCCTTCCGGGGTACCTTCCTCAAGCATGGATTTTCATAAGATCATTTCTGATTACGGACCCGAGCAGGTGCCGCTTTTTATCGGGCGCGCCAGCGCGGCCACCCCGGGTCTCATTCCCGGTCTCAGCAGGTTGGTTGAAAAACACGGTTCCACCCCCTTGAGCGTATTATTAGCCCCAGCGATAAAGCTGGCTCGAGAGGGTGTGGTACTCTCGCCCCCGCAAGCCTATGTGCTTGATTTTTTGACTCCCATTTATGCCGACACACCGGAGATCACCGCTATGTATGCTCCCAATGGGTTGGCATGGCGCGCTGGGGAGCGGCATTCTTTTCCGAAACTTGCAGATACACTGACCCAATTAGCCGCCCACGGACCGTCTTTATTTAGCGATGGTGCCGCTGCTCAAGCCATCGCTGCCGATCAGGCCGCCAACGGGGGGTTAATTACCGCAGCTGACCTGCACGATTATCAGGTCAGGGAGACGGTGCCCATTCAAGTGCGCTACCGCGGTTTGGATTTGCTGCTGCCGCCCAGGCCTTCCAGCGGCGGCGGTTTGATCGCCTTTGCCCTCAAACTTTTAGAATCGATGGATATTAAGACTTACGCACACAATCAATTTGAGCATATCCGTGTGCTTGCTGAAGTCATGCGTCTGACCAATGTGGCCCGCCCTCTGTGGGATGCACCAGCCACATCGGAGAGCGAACGCGTCGCGCGCTTCTTATCGGATGAAAATATCGCCCGCTATCGCCAAAAACTATCCGCTATTTTGAACGGTGCCCAACCGCCTACTGAGCCAGCTGTACCGCGCGAATCAGATCACACCACCCATATCAGCGTTGTCGACAGTCAGGGCAGCTTCGCCGGGATCACCACAACGGCGGGAGAAAGCGCTGGTTTCGTGGTTGGCGATACAGGGATCTGCATGAATAATATGCTCGGTGAGGCCGATTTACACCCTCAGGGTTTCCACAAGCTGCCCCCCGGAGAGCGCCTGACCACGATGATGAGTCCCACTGTTCTGCTCCAAGACGGAAGACCGCGGCTGGTATTGGGCAGCGGGGGCTCCAGCCGTTTGCGGGGCGCCATTTTTCAGGTGATCAGCAATGTGATCGATTTCAAAATGCCGCTCGCTGAAGCCGTGCATGCCCCGCGCATCCATTTTGAAGAGGGGATCCTGCAGCTGGAAGGGGGTATCTCGGAACGTGCAGCAGGCAGCTTGCGCCAGAAAAACTACACGGTCAACTGCTGGCCCGGACTGAATATGTATTTTGGCGGCACGCATGCCGTCGCCCTGGAGAGCGGCCGCTGGGCAGCGGTAGGTGATTCCCGCCGCGGCGGTACGGGCTTGACCGTCTAGAAAGTCATTCGTTTAAATTCCAAATTTTTCGCACAATTTATCATCCATTAAGACTTCCGAAGTCTCCGAGACTTCGGAAGTCTATTTTTATAGATTGCAATTCCTGGTTCAGCGCCTTAAGCGACCTCCAAAAATTAGTGAAAAAGTCGTTCAACTCCTATCCCCCAGCCAAAAATCAGGGTTTGGCATATGACCATGCTTATGACCTCCGGCACTATCCGATATGACCATTCCCTATGTAATATTTAGTCAGTAAATTGACAGCGAATTTTTGAGGAGAAAAATATTATGAAAAGAAATAATATCACTGGCGGATTGATCTTGATTTTGATCGGTGCCTGGTTCATGGCGGTGCAGTTTGTGCCTGGTTTGAGCTCATGGGTAGAGGGCGGCTGGCCGCTGAGCATAATTGGTGTTGGCGCCATTTTCCTTATCGCCGCCATCGCCAGCAATGTGCCCGGTTTGGCGATTCCCGCCTTTATCATCGGCGGTATCGGTAGTTTGCTTTTCTACCAAAACGCGACCGGTGATTGGGACAGCTGGTCCTATGCCTGGACCTTGATCCCCGGATTTGTTGGTTTGGGTCTGCTTTTCTTCAGCCTGATGAGCAAAGCGAAAGATACCGGCAAGGCCGGCCTGATTCTGCTCTTCATCAGCGCAAGTCTCTTTATGTTCTTTGGTTCTTTCTTGGGGGCCCCTGAGGAAATCACCCGCTACTGGCCGCTGATCCTGATCGGATTTGGCACCTGGTCGATGGTGCGCCCCTTGTTCCGCCCAAAGACACCCAAAAGAGAAATCATCCACGAAGAATTCTCTAGCGAAGAAATTCCCAGCGCAGATGGCGATGATGACATCGTTGTTGAAGAGGTTGAGTAAAGGAGAATAAGAAATGACATTCAATATGAAAATCAAATCTATGTTTTGGGGCGGTTTATTTATCCTGGCTGGAGCGATGCTGCTGCTTTCCAACTTAGGCATTGTTACCGTCAATGTATGGAAATTAATTTGGCCTACTTTCATCATTGCTGCGGGTGTCTGGACATTATGGACCGCATCCCAGGGGCCAGAAGCTCTTGAGATCGAGGAAGTATCAATCCCTCATCAGAATGCCGAGAGCGCCAAAATAAAACTGGAATTTGGCGCCGGACAGGTGAAGATGAACAGTGGGGCTGCGGCCAATGAACTGTTCCAGGGTACCTTCGCTGGCGGTGCAGCTTACAGCTCGAAGCTTGAGGGCGGTATGCTGAAAGTCAACTTAAAACCCCCCTCGACAGATATTACCCAGGTGGTTTCGCCCTGGTCTTGGGGTGCCCGTGAGTGGCAAATTAACCTCAATGACCGAATTCCGCTCAGTATTGGCGTGGAAACCGGTGCTTCATCAATGGTATTGGATTTGAGCGATCTGCAGGTCAAAGAATTGAATCTGGATACGGGCGCCAGCAGCACCGAAATAACGCTCCCAGCCCGAGCCGGGCACACCCATGTTGATGTTGACGGCGGTGCCGCCTCAATTGCCTTGCATATTCCCGAAGGTGTTGCTGCCCGCATTCAAGTGGACAGTGGTTTGTCTGCCATATCAGTAGACCGGGACCGCTTCCCCCGCATGGGTGATGTCTATAAATCTGCGGATTATGATACAGCAGAGAATAAGGTCGATATCACGGCCGATATTGGCGCTGGATCACTGGCAATTAAGTAATTAGGAGCATGATCATGAAACGCTTTGATGTACGAATTATTTTTGGACTGGTGCTGATTGGCGGCGGGTTTCTCTTTCTCTTGGAGAACCTGGGTGTCTTCAGCGGCGGTGTGGGTCTGCTGTGGACCTTTATATTGATCGGCGCAGGGTTAACCTCGCTCTATGTCTACGCTTCCAACCGCATTAATTGGTGGGCGTTGATCCCGGGCTTTACCCTGACGGCCATCGGCTTAAGTGTCGGCTTAGATATGATCATCCCTACCCTGGGGAATATTCTGGGCGGCGGCATCATCCTGGGCGGCATCGGTCTGAGTTTTTGGATGGTCTACCTCACCAACCGAGATTTCTGGTGGGCAGTGATCCCCGCAGGCGTGATGACCTCCCTGGCAATCGTGGCAACCCTGGACGAACTCTTTCCCGCCTCCAGTACAGACGGACTCTTTTTAGTAGGTTTAGGGCTCACATTTGTCCTGCTCGGTGTTTTGCCGGGTTACGAGAGGCAGCTGCGTTGGGGTTTTATTCCCGGCGGCATTTTAATCGTAATTGGTCTATTTACTTTGCCTTTTATGGGAAGCGCTTTCAATATTATCTGGCCGGCAGCATTGATCATCGCCGGCGGATATATCATCTTCCGTAATTTCAAGAATTGATATATTAATGGAGAAAATCATGACTACCGACCTTTATCGTAGTAAAAATGACCGCATGTTGGGTGGCGTTTGCGGCGGCCTGGGAGTTTATCTGGGCATCGATTCAACACTGGTGCGCTTATTCTTTGTCCTGCTGGCTATCGGTCCCGGCGTGGCCGGGTTGATTTATTTCGCCCTCTGGATCATTGTCCCCGAAGAGGATTCACTCCCTGAAGGCAGAACCTGGAATGAAAATTTCAACGACAGTTTCAAAAACTTTGGTGATCGTGCCCGCAATGTGGGCGAAGAATTAGGACAGGCTGTACGTAGACCGCACCCCAAAGCTGGCATCATCATCGGCACAGCCCTGATCATCGCTGGCTCGCTGCTTTTTATCACTAATTTAGGAATTCCCTGGCTGTGGTGGTTCAATTACGACATCCTCTGGCCTGGGTTGCTAATTCTCGGTGGGGGTGTCCTGATCTTCCGCCGCACACAAGGAGCATAATTATGACGAAACATGAATTTGAATCCAAAAAAGGACTGGTGTGGCCGTTTATTCTCGTTACGGTTGGTATCGCCTTCCTATTCCAAAACCTTGGTTTATTGGAAACCAGCCTTTGGAACACCCTGGTCCAGCTGTGGCCTATACTGCTGATTGCCCTGGGCCTCAATTCGATCCTACGCCATCGCAATATTGTTGACCCCATCTTTACCATTGGCATCGGTTTAATTTTCTTGGCTGGAAATTTTGGCCTGCTGAGCTGGACTTCCTGGATGACGGTGCTGCGCCTATGGCCGGTCTTATTGATCGCCGTTGGCCTTGAAATTTTCTTCGGCCGTAAATCAATACTGCTTTCCAGCTTATCTGTTTTGCTGGCCTTGAGCATCCTGGTCGCTGGACTGTGGTTCTCCGGTGCTTTTAGCGCCATCGATGGCTTTACCCCCGCCGAACGTGCCTTGGGAACAGAGGTGGTCACGGAGCAAATTGAACAGCCTCTGGAGGGTGCCGACAGTGCAAAAGTATTTATCAATCCTTCCATCGGTGCCATTAGTGTCGGTAGTCTTTCGAGTTCCGATAACCTGATCGAAGGCACAGTCCGTGCTGGAAAAAACGAGACCATCCGCCAGAATTTCAAGCAAAATGATGACGGTGTTACCTACAGCCTCGACAGCGATATTACTTTGTCCCCGACCTTTTTCAATGTTGATGGAAGTCAATATGTTTGGGACCTGGCGCTCAATGATGAAACGCTTTTAGATTTACACATCAACTTGGAAGTTGGTGAATCAAATCTCGATTTATCAGACCTGACCATCAGCGAATTAGATTTGAATATTGGCGTTGGTCAGGTGACAGTTGAACTGCCTGCTGGTGAGTATCAAACGGATATTGATGGCGGTGTCGGCCAAACCGTGGTTTATTTACCCGATGAGGGCAATCTTCGACTTGATGTTGATGGCGGGGTGGGCGAAATTGTCATCCGTGTGCCCGAGGGCATGGCTTTGAAAATTTTCGTTGATCGCGGCATTGCAGGACTTGGCATCCCACATAACTATACTCAAAGCGGGGATGTTTATACCTCTCCCGGCTATATCGACTCTGAAGATCAAACCATACTTTACGTTGATCAAGGTGTTGGCAATATAGCCATCCGAGAACAATAAGGTTGCTCCTTCTCAAGTCTCTTTGCGTTGTCAATCCCTGGTTTGACCAAGTTTTGATGGCGCAAAGAGGCATAGGATAGATTTTCTTCTTAGGTTGAAATCCTTTGTTCCAAGACTGCCAGCGTTTTTAAAAAAATCCGTGTGAAAAACTGATAATATATAGCTATGGAAAAATTAACCGACCGGTTCCCTGCTCTAAAAAAGTTCTCCATGCTCAACGCTAGCCCAAACATTGTTTTGATCGCGGTTGCCATACCCAGCTTGATTGCCTATTTCAGCGAAAGTCACGAATACCGTTGGATTGCTTTAGGGCTGTTTTTTATTTTTGGTTTTTTCCTTTCTGTTCGAGAGCAGGCTCTCCGATTCAGCCAACTATCCCCTGCGGTTTATTTGGGGATTCAGACCATCGTGATCGTTTCTCTACTTGCCCTGCCTCCCCATTATCCATTTACGATTATTTTGTTTTTTATTATCAGCGCTGAAGCTTCGATGTTATATCCTACCCGCATAAGCGTATTGTGGATATTCCTTTATATCATCATTACCGCTGTTTTTATTTTTTACGGACAAGGAACGCAAGCCGCGATTTACAGTTTGCCAATCTATGCCGGCGGCTATATCTTTTTTGCCGCTTTTGCCGCCAGCACCGCCAAGGCTGAGCGCGCCCGCGCAGAGAGTCAGGCCCTGCTGGGCGAACTGCGCGAGGCACATAAAAAACTGCAGGTCTACGCCGCGCAAGCCGAGTCCTTAGCTGTGGCCGAAGAACGCAACCGCATGGCCCGTGAAATGCATGATACCCTCGGACACCGCCTGACGGTCGCCATCGTACAGCTCGAAGGGGCCCAGCGTCTGACAGCCGAAGACCCCTCCCGGGCAGTCGAAATTATGGGAACAGTGCACCAGCAAATGAGGGAGGCCTTGGGGGAACTGCGTAGTACGGTTGCCACCCTGCGAGAACCGCTGGAAGCCGATCTGTCGTTAACCAGTGCCCTAAAACGATTGGGGGACGATTTTCAAAAAGCCACCGAAATTGAAGTCAAAATGATCTTTGCGTACAATTTGCCTGAATTTCCAGACGCCTATCGTGTGGCGATCTACCGCGGCGCCCAGGAAGGCCTGACCAATATTCAGCGCCATGCCCAGGCGGACAGCATTCACCTGCGCCTGGCCCTAGATGACGTTGATGGTGTTCGCCTGCAGGTCAGCGATAACGGCATTGGCATTCCAGCTGATGCCCAAAAGATGGGTTTTGGATTGCTTGGATTGCAAGAGCGCGCTGAGCAGTTAAATGGGGAGATGAGGTTGGAAGCGAACCCGGATGGCGGCGCTCAGATTTGCCTCTGTTTGCCGTGGCCCCTGGATGGTGAAAATGAGTGATGCGATTCGAGTATACCTGGTTGATGATCAGCGCCTGATGCGGGACGGTCTGCGCACGCTGTTAGAAATTGAAAAAGATCTCGAAATTATCGGTGAGGCCGAGAACGGCGAGCAGGCTGTTGAAGCGTATCGCGATCATAAGCCTGATGTGATGTTAATGGATATCCGGATGCCGGGCATCAACGGTGTCGAAGCTACCCGGCAGATCAAATCAGAATCGCCCGAGGCGCGCATCTTGATCCTGACCACCTTTGACGATGATGAATATGTCTTTGAGGGATTACGTGCCGGCGCTTCCGGGTACCTGCTCAAGGATGTCTCCGGTGGCGAGCTGGCAGATGCCATTCGTACCGTGGCCCAGGGCGGCGCGCTGATCGAGCCCTCTGTGGCTCGCAAGGTTGTCGCCGAATTTGCACGCTTAACGCCCTCTGCGCAGAGCGCCGACAAATTAGCCGATCCGCTTTCCGAGCGCGAAATGGAAATCCTCAAAGTGCTGGCCCAGGGCTTCACCAACAAAGAGATCGGCGCCCAACTGCATTTAGCGGAGGGCACGGTCAAGAATTACGTCACCAGCATCCTGCAGAAAATTGGCGCCCGGGACCGTACCCAGGCCGCCCTGCGGGCTCGTGAATTGAAGTTGTTGTAGCAGGGGGCTGGGCAATAAATCGGTGGCGATAGACAATCCCTTAATCAGCAATAAATCTACACGAACCGTGCTTTATTGATTACGCCGGTTCGCAGCATGTTGCCAGCGGCGGCAGTCTGACGGTGTGGCTTTCCTTTTGATTCTGCCCGCACTCCGGTATAATGTTGGTTCCCAAAATAAGGAGCAAGCTGTATGGCAAAAAAGACCCTCGGATATGCTGAATTACAATGGACCTGCCCCAACTGCGAGGGCATCAACCCGGGCCCGGAGAAAACCTGTCAGTCCTGTGGTTCACCGCAGCCCGAAGATGTAAAGTTTGAGCAGGTGCAGGCTCAAGAGCTGCTCACCGATGATCAAACCAAAGCCAAGGCCAAAGCTGGCGCCGACATCCACTGTCCTTACTGCAATGCACGCAATCCGGTTGGGAGTGAGGAATGCGGACAGTGCGGTGGTGATCTCGTAGAAGGCACCCGACGTGAGAGCGGGAAGGTGATGGGAGCCTATAAAAAAGAACCCGTTACCCAGGTCGCTTGCCCCAACTGCGGGGCAGAAAATCCCTCCACGGCCAATACCTGTGCCCAATGTAACGCCAACCTTAAACCGCCAGCCAAGCAGCAGGATAAATCAGAAGCCGTTTTAACCAGCCCGAAAGGCGCATCGGAAACCCGTAAACGCCCCATCGGCCTGATCATCGTTTTCGTGCTCCTTTGTATTGCGGCCGTCGTTTTCGCGGTCTTGTCCATGAAAACCGAAGCGGTCTCGGGAGTTGTGGATGGTGTTGAATGGCAGCGTTCGGTTGAGATCGAGGCTTACGGACCCGAAGAGCGCCAGGATTGGTATGACGAGATTCCCTTGGAAGCCGAGGTAGAAAACTGCCGGTCCGAAGTGCGCCGGGTACAGAGTGAGCCGGCGCCCAACGCCACGGAAATTTGCGGCACGCCTTATACGGTGGACACCGGCACCGGTCTTGGCGAAGTGGTCCAGGACTGCGAGTATCATGTTTATGATGATTACTGCAGTTATACGATCATGGACTGGGGGTATTATGATACGGTGACGTTATCGGGGAATGATCTTTACCCCCAATGGCCGGATCCCACGCTCAATGAAGATCAGCGTTTAGGTGAAGGCAGTGAAAATTTCTCGATCTTCTTCGATACCAACCAGGGTGATTACAGCTACGATATCGATGATTACGACAAGTTTCAGCAGTTTCAATTAGGTAGTTCCTGGCAGTTGAATATTAATTCCTTTGGGTCGGTGCTGTCGGTGGAGCGTTGAGCAACCTATTAAGCAGGTAATTCTAGAGGGTGCTGGTTGGTAAAATCCGACCAGCACCCTTTTTTTGTCTTTTATACGAATGCAGGGTGAATACCACTGCGTTTAGGCTTATGGTAAACTCGCGTCGGTAAAAATCTATGGACGAGAAGACACTCAACACCCTCGAATATCCCAAGGTCCTTGAGCGGCTGGCAAGCTACTGCGCTTTCAGCGCTTCGGCAGAAATGGCGCGCAACCTGCGACCGTCCACAAAGCTGCATCAGGTTCGCCGCCGCCTGGCGGAGACCTCCGATGCCCGCCAGCTTCTCGAAACGCGTCCCGAAACGACCATCGGTGGAGCGCGCGATGTGCGTGCTTTTGCTGACGCGGCTGCTCGTCATGTGGTCTTGGACCCCGCACAGCTGCTGGATATTAAATACACCCTGGTTGCGGCGCGTGGATTGCGGCGTTTCTTTGAACGCCAGGGAGATACCTTCCCCCATATCACCGATATTGCCCTGCGTTTGCCCCCGCCTTTGGGCCTGGTGGATGCGATTGGCAAAACGGTCTCCGAGCGCGGGGAAGTGCTCGACAGCGCCTCCGACAAACTGGCCGCCACACGCCGGGATCTGCGGGTGCAGCACGATCGCTTGCTCAGCCGGATGCAGCGCATGCTCACCGACCCCAAGATTTCACCCTACCTGCAGGATAACCTGATCACCCAGCGCGATGGTCGTTATGTGATCCCTCTTCAGGCTGATTTCAAAGGTAAGGTTAAAGCCGTGGTGCACGACCAATCATCATCGGGAGCAACGCTCTTTGTAGAGCCGCTGTCCGTGGTCGAGCACAACAATAAATACCGCGAGCTTTTGCTCGTTGAGCGCGATGAAGTGCGCCGGGTGCTGGCGGCCCTCTCGATTCAAATTGGAGAGCATGCCGATCTATTAGATGAGATGGTGGTCACCCTGGCCGAACTGGATCTATCCTTTGCCCGGGCTCAATATGCCGAAGATCTGAATACCGCACCACCCGAGGTGCTGGCGTTTGAAAACCGGGAGTCAGATTTTGATGGTTTAGGACCCCATCCCGGGGTGGTGATTCAACTACGGGAAGCCCGGCACCCGCTCCTGGATCAAGAGAGCGTTGTACCGGTTGATTTGGTACTTGACCCGGAAACCTACGCCCTGGTGATCACCGGCCCCAACACGGGCGGGAAAACCGTTTCCCTCAAAACTGTGGGGCTGCTGGCTTTGATGGCCCAATCCGGTTTGCATATTCCAGCTCAGGCTGGTTCGAAGATCAGCGTCTTCGAGAAAATCTACGCTGACATCGGGGATGAGCAGTCCATTGAGCAGTCGCTCTCTACATTCTCCGGACATATCACCAATATCATCCACATTTTGGAGCATGCTGATGCGCGCTCACTGGTGATTCTAGATGAGCTGGGTGCCGGCACCGATCCCCAGGAAGGGGCCGCCCTGGCCCGTTCGCTGCTGACCCATTTACTGAAGCGTGGGGTTACCACCCTGGTCACCACCCATCATCCTGAATTGAAAGCCTATGCCCACGGCACGCCGGGGGTGGTCAATGCCAGCGTGGAGTTTGATCTGCAGTCGCTGCAGCCCACTTTTCACCTCACCATCGGTCTGCCCGGACGGTCAAACGCGTTGGCGATTGCCGAACGCCTGGGTTTGCCCAAAACCATTGTTAGCG
>JBDLJO010000049.1:0-13424 GCA_039714275.1 Chloroflexota bacterium
CCTCCTGGGCAGAAAAGAGGAATTCCACAACCATTTCCACGCTGTCACCGGCCTCGGCACGGGCGATGGATTGATTGAGGGACATTTGACTGCCAACCAACTCAGCGATTGTGGCCTCTTCACTGAAAGAAATCAGGTCATGCTCGAGCCAGGCGGTGCCATCTTTCAGATTCAGGGCGGTCCAGTCTGAAGTTGTCACCAGCTGGATGCGCACCAGTATGGGTTGCGGCTCAGGCGTGGGCAGTTCGGGGGCAGCCGTTGGTAATATGGTATTAACAGGCAAAGGTGCTTCGGGAGTGGATGTGTTATCAAGCGCCAACGTCGGGAAACTACAAGCCAGGGAAAATAGCAAGACACCTAAAATGATAAACCGGGGAGATTTCATTTTTACACCTCCTGACAGCCCTATTGGCAATGCTGGAACGTCTAGCGACCTCGTGATTCGCGCGAGCTGCTGACAAGTTTTTTGTAATAAACGATGATTAAACTACAGCGATGCTCTGGTTTTCACACCCCTTCGCGCGCGGTTGGGGATCATTTATTAGTCGACATCACGTATTTCTGTCACCAATCTCACCCCTGCTAAAATCTGCTGTATTCGTTTTCTCGTAACTGTTCCAATATACTCGTTTAGCTGTGCCTTATCCACAGTAAATATTTGGGTGGTGTTCACTACACTCTGCTTGGGCAAATTTGCTTCATCCTTTTCTAATAAAACAGTTCCAGGAGCTTGGGCACGTTTCAAATTTGATGTGAGTGCACACACTACTACCGTGTTTATCCGACTTGCATTAAAAAGGTTATTTTGGATGACAACATGAGGATGACGATAACCTGGTTCTGACCCCATTGGTTCTTCAAGCTCCACCCAATAAATATCTCCTTGCTTAATTACCATTCTCCATCCGCCATGTTGCGATGATGCTGACGCGTTTTATTCAAATATTTTTTTTCAGCAGCATTGGGCAAATCATCAAAGGCTTGATTGATTTCTTCAAGTAATTGTTGGTTTTGGTAACGGTGAATAAATTCTTCTACTGCCAATACAAAAACTCGACTGCGAGAAATGTTCAACGCACGTGCCAGAGTATCAACCTGCTCAAAGAGGGGTTTTTGAATTGAAATTGCTGTTTTTATACTTTTCATGTTAGTTATACCTATTAGCGTATAATTAGTATAACTTTCTAGGGATATCTAGTCAATACTATTCTAAAACTACACAGCGTTTGCTTCCCAAATAATGCGATGTTTATAAGCAGTAATGCGATATCGATTAAGTCTCCATCCGGAATTGTATTAAGCCGAAATCTCCAAATCGATTAGATCATCACCAAGCAGCTGCTGGACTTTGAGATCCGCTTTTTCCAGCAGTGCGGCGCAGTGCTGGGTAAGCTCCTGACCGCGTTCAAATTGGCTCATGGCGTCATCGAGGGTGTGTCCATCGGATTCCAGCCCTGCAACCAGGGCTTCTAATTCGGACAGAGCTTGTTCGTAACTTAGTTCACCAACAGGTGTAAGTGGAGTAGTCATGGTTTTACCTTTTTGGATTGCTTTTTTACTTCGACATCAAAGTCGCCGTCGCTGACACGTACAGAGAGCGCATCACCATCTTCAACTTGCCCAACTTTGGAAATAACCCCGTCGTCGAGTCTGCTGATAATGGCGTAACCACGCTGCAAAACAGCTAAAGGGTTGAGGGCATTCAAGCGGGATTCCAAAGCCTCGATACCAGAGCGCTGGATTGTTTGTCGATGACGGACGGCAACACCCAAACGGGCAGAGAGCTCATCAATGCGCTGGCGGTGCTCCCGGATACGGGCCGCCGGTGAGACACGCTGGAGATCATTCTGAACCGCCTGAATCACCCAACGCCGGTTTTCAATCTTGGCCGCGATAAGGTTGGTAAGGTGCCCCTGTAAATCCCCCAGCGCGGCGAGTAAATCATGGCGGTCGGGGACGGCCAATTCGGCAGCCGCCGTGGGCGTCGGCGCGCGCAGATCAGCCACAAAATCGGCAATGGTGAAATCGGTTTCATGCCCCACACCGGTGATGATGGGTATCGAGCAAGCAGCGATGGCACGCGCCACACGCTCATCATTGAACGCCCACAAATCTTCAATCGAGCCGCCGCCGCGGCCCAACAAAATCAAATCAGGGGCAATATGCTGCTCGAGGGCACCCAGGGCATCCACAATTGCGGCAGGAGCACCATCGCCCTGCATCAAGCTGGGGACAAGGATTACATCCACCAGGGGATAACGCCGCCTCAAGGTATTGAGCATATCCTGAAAAGCCGCGCCCGTCGGTGAGGTGATAATGCCAATGCGGCGGGGCCAGCGTGGAATCGGGAGCTTGAGATCACTGTCAAAGAGTCCTTCGGCTTCCAATTTAGCTTTTAATGCCACAAAGGCTTGAAAAAGCGCCCCCTCACCCAGGGGCTTGATCTTGTCCACATAAAGCTGCATCTGCCCGCCAGCCTCATAGACGCTGATGCTGCCGTGGACTTCAACGGCATCACCATCTTTGGGCAAAAAGGTTTGGCGCTCTGCGGCGCTGCGCCACATCACACAACGCAAAGCAGCACTGCTGTCTTTGATCGTAAAATAAAGATGACCCGAGCGCGGCCGCGAGAAATTTGAGATCTCGCCCTGCACCCAAAGATCATTTAAATTGTGGTCACTTTCGAGGATATCGCGCAAATAACGGTTGAGATCAGTAACCGTCCAGGCAGTTGGGGGGAGGAAAGAACGCTGCATCATTGTAAAAAGAGTATACGACGAGTGCGTCAACTGCGCAACTTGGGACAGAGAAAAGGTCATCGGCTATAATATTTAGTAAGAACCATAACTATAAAGGAAGATAGATCATGATACATCGTTCTCTTATTATTTTACTGGCAGCCCTGGCGGCCCTCTTTGCCGCGGGTTGTACGGGAGCAGAAACCATTGAGGCCTTACCCAACGATCCCGGCATGCTGCCCACCGATTTGCCACCAGATATTCTTGAGACTTCCTGGGAAGATTTTAGTATTTTCAATGCCGGGTTGATCGCTGCTGAGCGTGAAAACCTGGATACATTTACCGGCGCGAGTGTTTACCATATTGATTTTGAGATTTCCCCGGATGTGAGCACGCTGACAGGTCATGAGCAAGTACGGTATACCAATCAAGAAAATATCGCTCTCAACGAGGTTTATTTTCGATTATTCCCCAATATCGCGGGCGGCTCTAGCCTGATATCAAACCTGCAAGTTAATGGTAGTCCGGTGCAGTCAAGTTACGAATTCAGCGACAGCTCTTTACGCGTCCCGATGGAACCAGCATTAAAGCCCGGTGAAAGCGTGATCATTGGCATGGATTTTGAGATCAAGGTTGCTGAGGAAATGGCCGGCAATTATGGTCTCTTTGGCTATTTCAATGATGTGCTGGTATTAGATACTTTTTACCCGACCATCCCGGTCTATGATGAAAGCGGCTGGTATGCCAAGGAACCCGAACCCAATGGCGATATCTCTTATTATGATGCCAGTTTCTATATTGTTGAAGTGACGCTGCCTAAAAGATTTGTGGTTGTCGCATCTGGGAGCAAAATCAGCCAGCTAGAAGCCGGGATTTCGCAAACCCTGGTTTATACAGCCGGACCGGCGCGTGATTTTTACCTGGCAGCCAGCGAGCATTTCTCCGTGGTCAGCGCAACCGTGGGAGAAACCACGGTCAACAGCTACGCGTTCAAAGATCAAATGGACGGTGCGGAACGCGCTTTAACCTTCACCGTTGATGCGCTTGAAAGTTTCAATACACGTTTGGGGGTCTACCCTTATACCGAGTTTGATGTGATCAGCTCCCCGATGCAGGCCCTGGGGATTGAGTATCCGGGAATCGTCGGCATCGTGATCAATATCTATGATTTGGGCGGGGTGAGTTGGGGTATACCTAACGAAATCATGATGGAGGGCACCGTAGTTCACGAAGTGGGACATCAGTGGTTCTATAATGTCGTGGGGAACGACCAGAGCAATGATCCCTGGTTGGATGAGGCGATTGTGCAATATATTACCGGCCTATATTATCGTGATACCTACGATGAAACCGCTGAACAAAGCTGGCAAAGGACTTGGAGTGACCGTTGGGAACGCGTCAATCGCGAGGATATTCCGATCGGCCTACCAGCGGGAAGTTATTCCGGTGGTGAGTATGGGGCGATCGTATACGGGCGCGGTCCAATTTTTATCGCCATGCTAGAAAAGGAAATGGGCAGAGAAACTTTTGATATTTTCTTGCGCGATTACTATCAGGATCACAAGTGGGGCATCAGCACAGCTGCTGCTTTCCAGGCTGCGGCAGAGGAGCATTGTGAATGCGATTTGTCGAACCTATTTAATGCCTGGGTTTATGGTGAATAATTTTTAGATATAACATAGGGCGAACTGGATAAAAATATAATCTATCCCTGGATATGACCCTCAATATGACCTTCGGCACTGTTTGATATGACCAGGCCAGGAGTATATTGAGGGTTATTCAATTTAAATTATTTAAGAAATTTGGGCAAGCAATCAAATGGCAAATTCAACGCAAGCTATTGAAAAACAAAACTGGAAAAAAGACTTCTTTACGATTTGGATTGGTCAGGCGCTCTCGCTGTTGGGCAGCCAGTTAGTGCAATTCGCCTTGATCTGGCATATTACGATCAAGACCGGGTCGGCGACGGTACTGGCAACGGTTGCAATGGTCTCCATGCTGCCAGGAGTATTTCTGTCGCCAATCATTGGCGCACTGGTGGACCGCTGGAATCGCCGGCGAATCATGATGATTGCCGATGCCAGTATTGCCCTAGCGACTGTTCTGCTGGCGATATTATTTGCCTTGGATATCGCTGAGATCTGGCATATCTACGTTTTGATCCTGGTACGCTCGATCGGCAGAAATTTCCACGGCCCGGCGATGATGGCTTCTACAACTTTGATGGTGCCAAACAAACATTTCACCCGCATTCAGGGCATCAATCAAACCCTACACGGCGGGTTGAATATCATCTCCGCCCCCTTGGGCGCGATTTTACTGGAGGTGCTGCCCATGCAGGCGATACTCTCCATTGAT
The DNA here is from genome assembly GCA_039714275.1 of Chloroflexota bacterium. Classification (GTDB taxonomy): domain Bacteria; phylum Chloroflexota; class Anaerolineae; order Anaerolineales; family UBA11858; genus JBDLJO01. Next base: position 5,100 of record JBDLJO010000049.1, read on the forward strand.
GTGGTTACAGCAGTTGTGGCGATTGGAACGCTCTTTTTTATTACTATACCGCAACCTGAACGCAGCGCTGAAGAACTTGACGGCAAATCCACGGTATGGCAAGACATGATCGCAGGACTTAAGTATATTCTCAATTGGCCTGGTATGTTGATCTTCATAGGTAGCGCCTCAATGATCAACTTTTTACTTACTCCGGCTATATCCTTGCTGCCGCTGCTGGTAAAAAATCACTTTGGCGGCCAGGCACTGCAGCTGGGTTGGCTGGAATCTGCCCTGGGGGTTGGCGTGATCCTTGGTGGTCTACTGTTGGGCGTTTGGGGAGGCTTTAAGAATCGAGTAGCAACCGCTATGGCAGGGGTGATTGGCATTGGTATCGGCACTGCGTTAATGGGCCTGGCACCCAGTTCACTTTTTGTATTGGCAATAGCATCGATGGCCATTGTAGGCGTGATGATGCCGATCACAAATGGCTCCGTTGGTGCGATCATGCAGTCCGTGGTTGATCCATCCATGCAGGGGCGGGTTTTCACGCTTATGGGAAGTATTTCTATGGCAATGACCCCCATCGGTCTGGCTTTTGCCGGACCGCTATCTGACAAATTCGGCATACAAATTTGGTTTGTGTTTGGCGGCATCTTTTGCATCATCATGGGAATCGTAGGTTTTATGACCCCGGTAGTGATGAACTTGGAGAAATCCCGGCAGGTTGAAAACGCATAAGTCAGGCCAAGATTCCACGCTCTTAGAGGGTGAGAGCCAAGTTCAAAAAGCAAGCTGTTGTTTTAATGGTACCTATTTATCAAATTTCATCCAGGCGGCGAAATAGATTTTAAAATGGTGTATAATTAAGACAATTGTTATCCTTATTCACAATACCTTTACGGAGGAAAAATATGACCCATATTATTACCAGTCTTTGTTTGCGCGATGGCGGGTGTATGGATGTATGTCCCGTGGATTGCATCGTGCCTGGGCAGCCCGAAAGTGAGTGGCCCTGGATGTATATTGACCCTGATACCTGCATTGACTGCGGTGCCTGCATCCCAGAATGCCCCTATGATGCCATCTTCATGGAAGATGACGTTCCTGCAGACTACACCGCAACCGGCGGCGAGTATATCAGTAAAGTCGGTCTAACTGGGCATTATGAAAACACTGATCATAATGGTGACCCAGTGGTACTGGATACCACGAAGCAGCTTGAGGCCGGTGAAGTCGTTGACCTGACAGAAGATATTCAACCCAATTATGATTTCTTTGATGGAGGTCCCGGCTACGACGCGGCCTAGTCAAAATATCAAAAGATAAAAAAGAGCAGCCCTGATCAGGACTGCTCTTTTTTTATTTAAAGCAATTAACCATTTTAAGGTTGATGCTGCCAGCAGAAATTACAGTGATCGGCCCCCTGCCCCAGGGTTTGGGTGCGCGCCCAGCGGATTTCCGCAGGCAGCGATTCCATCATAATATCATCAGCCTTGCAGAAAACCGGGGTCAATTCAGGCGCCTGATAATAACGAAGCATATCCAAATAGAAACATTGATGGATATTAAAGGCCAGGCTGCTGTTATTGTCAGTGATATAGGTGGTATCCCAAGCTGGCGAGGGGAAAATAAAGCGCATCAACCAGCGAGTATAACGGCGAAAGACTGCAAAATTCAAAGGGAAAAGAGATAAAAGCTGATTGAGTTTGAACCACAGTGGCGGTGAAGTTCGCAGCCAATTTTCAAGCAGTTGATCTGTGTTTTTGAGTGCCGTCGCTGAATCTATGCTTTCTTCCAGAAAAACTCGATAAAGCGCCAAAGTGGGCAAGATATTGGTTTCAAGATGCAGACGCAGAACACGGCTTTCCAGCGTTGGCCGTTGAATCATAAGTGCTTCATACTGCGCGGCTGCTCTGGCGATAAATATGGCTGCTTGAACCGGTCCGCGATCGCTTGCTATCAGCTGCCCCCAGGTTTTTCGATTCGGCATCTCTGATTTGCCACGCAGCACCTGTGTGGCAATCGCGCTGCCCAATGCGCCAACCAACACCCCGAACCAGAATTTATGATTTGATTTTGTCGTCAAACAACCTCTGTTTAAACCGATTTCACCAAAGTCCAGGAAATAAACGATGCCGGGTCTGTTCTGCATAGGCCCGATAACCATCTAACTCTGCTTTTAAAGTTTTATCCTCAAGTGCCGTACGGATCATGATGATTACAACCATAATTATCGCAGGAATCAGTGCCCAAAACGTGCCAAGGATGAAAGGAGTTGCCAAAGAAAAGATGACCGATCCGAGGTAGCCAGGATGCCTGACAAACTGATAAGGGCCGCTGCTGCAGACCGTATGCCCGCGATCGGTTTGAATGCGCACGACGGCTGAAAAGAAGCGGTTTTCAATCAAGGCCCAGGTGCCGATGGCAAAGCCAAATAAAGCCAGAACAAGAGCTATCCATGAAATTTGAAGCGGTATCTCTGGCAGCCAGCCAAATCGTTTATTCAACCCGGCAGCAATCAACAATGCCAAATTACCATAAATACCAACCAATGGGCTGAGGATTCGATCCCATGATTTGACACCTTCTGCGGTACGGTAGGCAGCACGTTCACCCGCTAAATCTGGATTCCAGCGGAACAGCGCCAACCGACTTGCCACAGTCAGAACAATCACGATCCCAGTATAGACCCAGGCCATTGTCCATCTGAATGTACCGGCGCTGATAAACAGCAGGGCCGGGTTTAGCAGCACATAGATCGCGAAACCAACCAGTGCCCGCCAGGGGATAGCTGCAGTTCGTTTGGCGTTTTCAGTGGTCATAACCTGCTCCAAAAATTATGGTGTGGAGGGCGCTTTAAGCAGCAGTCCAACCGCGTAACCCACCAGGGCGCTGATGATACCAATCAAGGTCATCTCCAGACCGCTTTTTGTCGGATGCCCGACGGTAATACGGGCTTTATAATAGCCAACCGCAAAGAGGGTAATGGCAGATAAAACCAGCGCAATGGCAATGCTTGGTCCGGGTGGCAGGAAGAAAAATGGAGTCAGGGGAATCAACGATCCCACGATGGCTGCCAAACCAACAACAAATGCCGAACGGAGGGCATCCGACCGGGTACTGGGTGTTAGCTGGTGCTCTTCAGCCATCATCACACCAACCCAGACATCGTCATCGGCCGTAATTTTCTCTACAATCTGCTCAAGGAGATCGCCTTCAAACCCTTTTTCACGGTAAATATCACGAATTTCATCTCGTTCGACACAAGGCACCATGCTGATATGTCGATATTCACGCTCAAGCTCGCTTTCGTAATGCGCGGTTTCTGCAAGCATTGTGGTATAGGCGACCGCCGCCATAGATACTGATTCGGCAAAAGTGGCTGCCAGACCAGCTACAATGACCACATATGGATCTTTGGTCGCAGCAGCAACACCAAGCACAATCCCTAAAACATTGACCAGGCCATCTTGCCCGCCAAGAATAATATCAGCAAGGCCTGATTTCTCGCGATGAGGGTCGTGATGGCCGTGGTAGTGGAGGGGGTCATGTTCGTGGGTGTGAAGTTCAAGGTAGTGTTGGTCTTTCTCGGTCATAGATCGCAGCTCCAATACAGATTAATTTTTAGGTGCACGCAGTAAACGCATACCGTTCAGGGTTACTATCAAAGAGGCTCCCATATCGGCAAACACAGCCATCCACATGGTCGCGACACCTAAAACAGCCGCGACCAGGAAAACAGCCTTGATCCCCAAAGCGAACCAAATATTATATTGAATTGTTTTTGCGGCCTTTGCTCCCAGGCGAATGGCCAATGGTAATTGCGCTAAATCATCAGCCATCAAAGCCACATCAGCCGTTTCTAAAGCCTGACTGGTTCCAGCACCGCCCATAGCAATGCCCAACTCAGCAGCGGCCAATGCGGGCGCATCGTTGACCCCATCTCCAATCATAGCTACGTGCGTGTACTGGTCTCTCAGAGATTGAACAGCCTTTAATTTATCTTCAGGCGAAAGACTGGCATGTACATCATCTACGCCAACTGCCCTGCCAACCGCCTCGGCAACAACCGGGTTATCACCTGTCAACATGACTGTACGGCGAATGCCAATCTCCTTTAAGGCTGTGATGGAATCTCGGCTGTTATGGCGCAGCGGGTCGCTGACGGCTAAATAACCCAAGATGTGCTCATTTTCAGCCACCAACATCACCGTTTGACCGGAGGATTCTTCGATCTCAATTTGATCACAGAAATCTATATGCAAATCACGCTCATGAAACAGCTCATGCCTGCCAACCGTAATGACGCTGCCGTTAACAACGCCGCGCACGCCGCGGCCGGGCAGCATAACAACATCTTGTGCGTTCCATTCTGGGAGCTGATGCCGCTGCCCAGCACGAGTAACCGTGCGCGCCAAAGGGTGTGTGCTGCGACGTTCTACGGCGGCAGCCAGGGTCAGCATGCGCTGGCAGGTTTTGCAATCAGCCAAATGCTCTATCGATTTATCTTGGTGTGAATCATGATCAACACAAGCCAGAGCAGTTATTTCCGGGCGTCCGTGGGTCAGGGTGCCGGTTTTATCAAAAGCCATCACCTGAACAGCACCCAGGGATTCTAGATGAGCCCCACCTTTCACCAGCACACCACGGCGGGCCAAGGTCGAGATGGCGCTGACCACGGTGACCGGAGTGGCAATGACAAGCGCACAAGGGCAGGCAACCACTAGCATCGCCAGGGCACGATATAACCATCCGTGACCAGCCGCTGAATCAAGGAAAGGCTGCCCGAAGAAAAGCGGCGGTACAGCAGCGATAAGGATGGCAAAAACGACAACTGCAGGGGTGTATACACGAGAAAAACGATCCACAAAACGTTGGGTTGGGGTCTTTTGCGTTTGGGCTTCTTCTACCAAATGAATCATGCGCGCCAACGTATTATCAGCCGCCAGATGTGTGATTTCAATTTCCAAAGCACCCTCACCATTGATCGTGCCGGCAAAAACATCGGCGCTGGGTTCTTTATCAACAGGGATACTTTCTCCCGTAATAGGCGCTTGATTTACGGACGAAAATCCCGCCTGTACGCGCCCATCCATCGGAATACGTTCACCGGGCTTCACCAAAATGAGATCAGCTATTTTCAACCCCTCAATGGGGACAACTTGCTCATGGGTGCCGCACCAAGGGCAGGGACCAGATAAATAATCTCCGCTGCCATCCGGCAGGGTCTGGCCAAGATGCTCCTCACAATCCTGACAGCTGACCAAAAGCATGGCTTCGGAGGGCGCCAGCAGCATCAAGCTGCGGATGCTGTCGCGGGCGCGTTCCATAGTAAAGCCTTCCAGGGCTTCACCCAGGCTAAAGAGCACGATCACGGTCGCGGCTTCGCCGTACTCTCCAATGAAAAAAGCGCCAACAGCGGCAATGGTCATCAGGATGTTGATATCAAGACCCTGACCACTGCGTAAGGCCATCCAGCCAGAACGAGCAGGGAAATATAGACCGACCAATCCCCCAACGGCAAAGAGAATTGTAGTGGTTATTTCAGGGGTGTGCAGAAGAGCTGAAATAAACGCCAGCAAAACAAAAAACAGCCCAATCAAGGTAAGCAGGTTGCGAGGACGTTTGAGAAGGTCAAGGAAAAGCGGCCAACCTGAAAGAATAGTTACAGGAGCGCCTTTTTCGGTGACACCGTAGCCCATGTGTTTGATATAGCCCCGCACAGCAGTCTCGTCCACATCACCAACAATGGTCATCTTGGCAACAGCAAAATTGACCTGCACTTGATCTACGCCGTCTAAACCTCCAATCCCTTTTTCTAAAGTCAGCGCGCAATCAGCGCAATCCATGCCGGTAATGTTTAAATCAATTTTTTCGATCACTAAAATATTCCTTCAACGAGACGCCAAATCTGGGCAACAAAAAAGGTGATACTGATACCCATAACAACCGGCAGTAACGCGGCCAACCAGGTCCATTTTTTGCTGCCGGTTTCTTTGTAAATCGTATGGATGGTCGTACTGCAGGGGTTGTGAATCAGGCTGAAGATCATTAAATTGACACCGGTCAGCAAAGTCCAGCCACCGGCCTTGAAGATTTCATACGTGCCCTGCAGGGAATCCAGCTCGAACATAACGCCAGCCCCTTCACCTACGTTGACCAGACCCGAGGAGAGCACGGTCAACATCAGTACGGTGGGGATGACAATTTCATTGGCAGGAACAGCAAAGATATAGGCGGCTAAGATGACACCATTGAGACCCAGCAAAAATCCCACGGGGTTCAAGAAATTGATCAAGTATTCAGCGATGCTGAGATCGGCAATATGAATATTGGACGCCAGCCAAATCAGTGCGCCTGCTGGCAAAGCCCAGAGCACGGCCCGGTACAGCACGATGGTAGTGCGATCAATGAGCGATGTATAAATGGTCTGCCAAATGCGAGGTGGGCGGTACGGGGGCAGTTCCAGGCTGAAGGTAGAAACCTCCCCTCGCAGCACAGTTCGAGAAAGCGCCCAAGAAACAGCAAAGGTTAAGAATATCCCGAAAACAGCCACACTTACTACTGTAAGCGCAGAAACCAGACCGGCCCAACTCGCCGGAACCAAAGAGCCAATAAAAAGTGTCGCAATCAAGATGACCGTAGGCCAGCGACCATTGCATAAGGCAAAGTTGTTGGTGATGATGGCAATCAAACGTTCGCGCGGGCTGTCAATAATGCGAGTCGCAACCACACCAGCCGCATTGCACCCCCAACCCATTGACATCGACATAGCCTGTTTGCCGTGGGCACCAACTTTACGAAAAATAGCATCTAAATTAAAAGCAACCCGCGGCAAATAACCAAAGTCTTCTAACAAGGTAAAAAGCGGGAAGAAAATTGCCATAGGAGGCAGCATGACACTGATAACCCAGCCAGTCGCTAAATACATACCATCAATCAGCAGTCCACTAAGCCACCAGGGCATATGGATCATCACGGCTAAGTCTTTTAACCAGGGGTAAAGGGTATCCAAAAAGAATGTCGCCAACATCGCCGAGGGCACGTTTGCCCCAGATATGGTCAGCCAAAAGACGACGGTCAGCAGCAGCAGCATCAAGGGGAAACCCAGCCAGCGACTGGTAACGACGCGATCCAGGGTGCTGTCAAAATCAAAACGGGGTTTTTCGCCCGGGTGAGTGACGGCGCGATCAGCAATTCTAGCCGCGTCAGTATAAATTGCTTCGACTAAATGTTCATGAAAATCGCCGCCAACTTCCCAGCGCAGCTCTTCCGCTGTATCTAGGATGTCTTGGGGGGATAGCGTGGTGTTTTTATTCATAGATGCTCTATTTTGTATTACTGATTACCCATTACCTGTACTTGAGCAGCAGCCGGTTTAAAATCGCCGTACGATAGGTCTCCAATCTCACCTTTACGAACAGCGGCGGCAATGCGTTCATCCCCATTAAGAAGCCGCAAGGCTACCCAACGGGCATTAGGCAAGTTTGGAAAAACAGCTTCAAGCTGCTGAATTATTTTTTCAACGGCTTGAAGCATGACAGGGGATTCATATTTAACATGATAGGGTTTTCCGATCACATCACCGACAGCCACATCGTGAATAGCCTGCAGCAGCAAATCCATACCTTCTCCATAGCGAGCTGAAGTCCCCACCACCGGCACACCCAAATCACGAGCCAGGCGCCGTTCGTCAATTTCTAAACCATGCCGTTTGGCCTCATCAATTAAATTCAAACAAACCACAACCCGGTTAGTGATTTCCAAGACCTGCAAAACCAAGTTCAGGTTTCGCTCCAGGCGGGTTGCATCTACAACCACTACGGTCACATCGGGCTGCCCAAAAAGAATAAAATCACGGGCCACTTCTTCATCTAAACTGGTTGCCAATAACGAATACGTACCCGGCAAATCGACAATTTTATAGCGGTGATTTCCGTACTCATAGCCGCCCTCGGCACGAGTAACAGTCTTTCCCGGCCAATTACCAGTATGCTGGCGCAGGCCGGTCAGGGCGTTGAAGACGGTGCTCTTGCCGGTATTTGGATTACCTGCCAGAGCAACCGCAAAATCCCAGCTGCTCATATCAACACCCAATTTCGACAACAGCGCTGCGTTATGGACAGGGCAGGTTGCGCATGGTTCTTCAGTTACCAGCACGTTATTTTTGTTTTCTTTCATGCTGCACCTTCAATTCGGTCAATCTGAATTTTCCCGGCCTGGGAAGCTCGCAGGGCGATCACAGCACCACGGATGCGGTAAGCTGTGGGGTCACCCATCGGGCTGTTGATCTCATTTTGAATTATGGTTCCTGGTATGACACCTAAATCCATCAAGCGGCGG
>JBDLJO010000050.1:0-13365 GCA_039714275.1 Chloroflexota bacterium
GACACCTTGAATTTGCCTTGCTCTTTAGGAATCGCCTCCAATAAACTTGTAGCCAAAATTGCCAATGATGTTGGGAAGGCTTCAATGAAAAGCGGGGTTTCCCCGAAAGCGTTGACGGTCGTTCCCCCCGGAGAAGAGGCCAGCTTTCTAGCTCCACTACCAGTAGCCATGCTTTTGGGGGTTGGTCCAAAAACCGAAGAAAAATTAGCTGCGTTGAGGATTGAAACGATTGGTGATTTGGCCGCACATGATGAGATTGACCTGATAAAACGCTTCGGCAAAAATGGCCACGATTTGTCTCGGCGATCCAAAGGCATCGATCAACGACCCCTTGTGATTGAACGAGATGCCAAATCGATCAGCAAAGAAGTTACCTACAGCAAAGATACCAGGGATGAAGAAAAACTTCGTAAAACGATCATCTATCAAGCTGATGGAATAGCAAAGCAGCTGCAGAGAAAACATATCACTGCGCAAACAGTAAAAATCAAAATACGCTGGCCTGATTTCAGCATGATAACTCGGCAAAAAACGCTCCCTCATGCTAGTGATGATCTAAAGCTGATTACCGAAGCAGCTTTAGGGCTATTTGAAACCGTATGGCAGCCTGGAAAGATGGTGCGATTGATAGGTGTTGGTGTCAGTGGGTTGGAGAATCCTCGGTTGCAAATGGGGTTATGGGATCTAGATTGGAAAAAGGAACACCGCCTGCAAAGTACAATCTCAAAACTGCGGAATAAATATGGGGATGATGTTTTACAGCGTGGTTTATCCGATAATTCATGAGAAGTAAGATATACATCTGGCGAAAGGAATCAACCAGCATATAATCTATTCAATGGCTAAAAATACTACTGTTGAAAAAGCAAATATGATAACCTGCGCTTTAAAAAGGTAGAAAAACACTTGGGTTTAGCTAAGATTATTGTAGAATTTGGCTGGAAATGTATCTTGGAGTATAATTAGTATATCCCTTTGGGGATAAATTCTTTGGAGCACGTAAACTAGCAGAGGCGCATGGTTTGTGCGACTTCTGTTTTCATGTAGGATTAAGTTAATACGGAGTATTGAAATGTCAAAAAAGATCAAAACCATTGATGGCAACGAGGCTGTTGCTGCTGTTGCCCACAAGCTTAACGAAGTGATCGCAATTTACCCGATTACACCATCCTCCCCAATGGGTGAATTCGCCGACGCTTGGTCCAGCCAGGGTGATAAAAATATTTGGGATACAATTCCACAGGTTATTGAAATGCAAGCTGAAGGTGGTGCAGCCGGCGCAGTACATGGAGCACTGCAAACTGGCGCATTAACGACAACTTTCACGGCTTCGCAGGGATTGCTGCTGATGATTCCCAATATGTACAAGATCGCTGGCGAGTTGACCTCAACTGTTTTCCATGTTTCCGCACGTTCCATTGCTGCTCAGGCACTCTCAATTTTTGGCGATCACTCTGATGTAATGGCCGCCCGTTCCACAGGGTTTGCACTGCTAGGATCAGCTTCTGTACAAGAAGCCCACGATTTCGCCTTGATTTCTCAGGCTGCTACATTGAAATCCCGGGTACCTTTTATTCATTTCTTCGATGGATTCCGCGTTTCCCACGAATTGAACAAAATTGAAATGCTTGATAATGATACTTTGAAGGCATTAATTGATGATGATTTAGTTCGTGAACACCGTGCCCGGGGACTTTCGCCAGACTCACCGGCCATCCGCGGCACCGCACAAAACCCAGACGTTTTCTTCCAGGCTCGCGAAACGGTAAATCCTTTTTACGAGCGGTGTCCTGAAATTGTTCAGGGTTACATGGATGAATTTGCTAAGATCACTGGACGTGAATACAAGCTCTTTGACTATATCGGCGCACCCGATGCTGAGCGAGTGATCGTGGTTATGGGATCTGGCGGTGATACCGTTATCGAAACCGTAAAAAGATTAAACTCCCAAGGTGAGAAAATTGGTGTTGTACAAGTTCGCTTATACCGCCCATTCTCACTCAAGCACTTTGTTGAATCGCTGCCAGCAACCACAAAAGTTCTTGCCACATTAGACAGGACAAAAGAACCGGGAGCCTCTGGCGAGCCCCTTTACCAGGACGTGATCACTGCGATCAACGAAGCTATCTTGGATGGTATTGCTCCATTCAAGACTGCCCCACGCATTATTGGTGGACGATATGGCCTTTCATCTAAAGAATTTACTCCGGCAATGGTTAAAGGTCTTTTTGATGAAATGAAGAAAGATAAACCCAAGAATCACTTTACAGTGGGTATTTACGACGATGTCAGCAACAGCAGCATTGAATATGATGCTGCCTTCTCCATTGAGAGTGACAATACTGTTCGAGCGTTATTCTTCGGACTTGGCTCTGATGGTACAGTTGGTGCCAACAAAAACTCAATCAAGATCATTGGCGAGGAAACAGATAATTACGCTCAAGGCTATTTCGTTTACGACTCGAAAAAAGCAGGAGCAAAGACAATTTCCCACCTGCGGTTTGGCCCTGAACCCATCCGTGCACCCTATTTGATCAGCGAGGCTAATTTCGTAGCCTGTCATCAATTTAACTTCCTGCACCAAATTGATGTTCTCAAATACGCTATGCCCGGCGCGGTTTTCTTGCTCAACAGTACTCACGGTGTAGAAGCCGTTTGGGATAAATTACCTCTCGAAGTGCAGCAGGAAATTATCGACAAAAAATTAGAATTCTATGTTATTGATGCCTACCAGGTTGCTAAGGATGCCGGTATGGGTGGGCGAATTAACACTGTAATGCAGACCTGTTTCTTTGCAATCAGTGGTGTGCTTCCCCGAGATGCTGCTATTGCTCAAATCAAGGATGCGATCAAAAAGACCTATGGCAAAAAAGGCGAACACATTGTGCAGAAGAACTACGCGGCCGTTGATCAATCACTGGCCCACCTGCATAAAGTTGAATATCCTGCCAATGTCAGCAGTGAATCTACACGCCGAGCACCTGTCCCAGAACAAGCTCCTGATTTTGTTCGCAATGTATTAGGAACAATTATCGCCGGCGATGGTGATAACTTACCTGTTAGCGCTTTCCCGATTGATGGGACCTACCCCACAGGTACAACGCAGTGGGAAAAACGGAATATCACGCTTGATATTCCTGTTTGGGAAGAGGATCTATGCATCCAATGCGGCAAATGCGCGTTTATTTGTCCGCATGCGGTCATCCGCCAGAAAATCTATGATCCAGCCCTTCTAGAGAATGCTCCTGAAACTTTCAAATCGAAGGATGGCAAATTTAGAGAATTCCCAGATTGGGCATATACCATTCAAGTTGCGCCTGAGGATTGCACAGGTTGTACCTTATGTGTTGAAATTTGCCCGGCCAAGGACAAGCAAAATCCAGAACGCAAAGCACTTAACATGGCCTCACAAGCGCCGATTTTGGAGCAAGAAAAGGAGAATTGGGATTTCTTCCTCTCCATCCCAGAGGCTGACCGCACAAAGATGAAACTTGGCACGATTAAGAATTCTCAACTGCTCCAGCCGCTCTTTGAGTTCTCTGGTGCCTGCGCTGGTTGTGGTGAAACACCTTATATTAAATTGGCCACGCAGTTGTTTGGCGACCGTATGGTGATTGCCAATGCTACCGGTTGTTCAAGCATTTATGGCGGCAACTTACCTACAACACCCTATACGGTTAATAAGGATGGGCGCGGACCTTCTTGGTCTAACTCACTCTTTGAAGATAACGCTGAATTTGGTTTAGGAATGCGCTTGACTATTGACAAGCAAAATGAATATGCCAAAGAACTACTACCTAAACTGTCTTCGCTGGTTGGGCAAGATTTAGTGGAAGGGTTGTTAACTGCAGATCAATCTGATGAGGCAGGCATTCAAGCACAGCGCGAACGAGTAGAATCACTGAAAGGAAAACTTGAAGGCTCCATCGATTCTAAAGCCAAAGATTTGCTCAGCCTGGCAGACATTCTCGTAGACAAGAGCGTCTGGATCATTGGTGGTGATGGTTGGGCATATGATATCGGTTATGGGGGCTTAGATCATGTCCTGGCATCTGGACGCAATGTCAATGTTCTCGTTCTTGATACGCAAGTGTATTCCAATACAGGCGGTCAATCATCCAAAGCTACACCCGTCGGAGCGGTAGCCAAATTTGCCGCAGATGGTAAGTCAATTCCCAGGAAAGACTTAGGTTTGATTGCGATGTCTTACGGCTATATCTATGTAGCACAGGTATCCATGGGCGCTAAAGATACCCAAACATTGAAAGCCTTCCAGGAAGCGGCTGCTTTCGATGGTCCTTCGCTGATCCTAGCATACAGTCCCTGCATCGCTCACGGGCTTGATCTGGCCAGCGGAAAAGGGTTAGAGCAGCAAAAACTGATTGTGGATTCAGGTCTGTGGCCGCTCTATCGCTATAATCCTGCATTAACTGCTCAAGGCAAGAATCCCTTACAACTTGATTCTAAAGCGCCGAAGATTCCAGTTTCAGATTTTGCATACAATGAAGGTCGCTATAGTATGCTCTTGAAAACAGATGAAGAGCGTGCTGAGAAATTGATGAAAGCTGCTCAAGCCGAAGTTGATTCCCGATGGTCTCTTTACGAACAGATGGCGGCAGCGAAGTACGATAACAATAAGTAATCGCTAGCATTATTGAAACTCTCGTGTTCAATGGAGCTGTCCAGGAATTAACTTGGGCAGCTCCTATATATTTAATCTGGCAAGTGATATGGGCAAGCGAGATTTATCAAGTCATCAATATCAACAAACCCGGCAATCTTAAAAAATTCAGGCGGGTACTTGAATTCTCGGTAATGTTCAATACAATAAAAGAACTAACGAAATTGTGATTCATACTTAAGCTTACTTAATAGCGGAGATTAATCTTCAGGGAAAAATGGGCATCAAATTAAGATTCTTCACTACCCCCACAGGCATGAAAGCAGCTGTAGGGATTTTTGTTGCCAGTACCATCATTTCGTTCTTTGCAGGGGCATCATGGCAGCGCTTAGCGGCAAAGCGGCAAAACATGACGCCAACACCGTTAACACAGATTGCCATTGATAACCCTCCTCCAGCCTATCAAAGACCGACATTAATCTACCCATCGACACCAAAGCTGCTCCCATCCACTGCTCAATCTCAACAAACAACAGAAGTTCGGGGGTCAAACATAACTGAGACACTAACATTCACACAAGAAAGTACCAAGAAAGTTTCTCCTACAGCATCTAAGACCAATACAATTGCTCCCTCGCTCACCTACACATCGACACTTTCACCCACGCCTGCCAAAAAGGGTAGTGTTTTAATCAACGAAATTGCCTGGGCAGGAACAACCGCCAGCAATTTTGATGAATGGATTGAACTTCATAATGCCAGCAGTGCAGATGCTGATTTAACAGGTTGGTGGCTGGTCGCTGGTGATGGAGAACCCAAAATATTATTAGGGGGAGCTATTTCATCTGGTGGATATTATCTTCTCGAGCGCACAGACGACGATACCATTATTGATGTTTCTGCGGATTTAATTTATACCGGATCATTAAGTAATACGGGGGAAACCTTGCACCTACTCGACCCAACTGGAAAAATCATTGATACAGCAAACATCACGGGCGGTAGTTGGCCGGCCGGAGATAGTGAATCCTATGCATCAATGGAGCGTAGAGGTAAACTGTTAGGAAACTCTGCTGTCTGGGGCACCAACACAGGTTATGTGGTAAATGGACATGATGCAGTAGGGAATAAGATTCACGGCACACCAAAACAGAAAAACTCTCTCCTGCTTCCAACACCAACCCCACTCCCCTCCCCAATGGTTACTCCAACAAATACGCAGCAACCAACCCAATCCCCTACTCCGACAGCCTCATTAACCAGTACGTTTACCGTCACCGCGACAAATACTCCAACTTCTACAATAGCTGCAACAGTAACCGGACTGCCAAGCCTAACACCGCTTCCCACAGCAACTTCAACCGCAATTTTGGAGTCCCAGCTGACGATCAACGAGATTTTAACTGATCCTGCCAGCGGCATATCTGGAGATGCAAATGGAGATGGGATACGTGATTACAGCCAGGATGAATTCATTGAAATCGTCAATAATTCAAATACAGATATTGACATCAGTAATTGGATAGTAAAAGATAGTGATGCAATACGCCATATTTTCTCAGAGGGAACAATCTTGTCTGCACAATGTGCTGTAATCATTTTTGGCGGCGGCATACCTACTGGAACGTTTGGGGGAGCGCTCATTCAGACAGCTTCAACTGGTTCCCTAAACTTAGGGAATGTGGGCGGCGACACGGTAGCGATAAATAACGAAAATTCAAATCTGGTATTAATATATATCTTTGGAAATGAGGGCAATGACAATCAATCTATTACTCGTTCCCCCGACATTTTTGGAAACGATCCATTAGTAAAACATAATGCTGTCAGTGGAGCCTTATTTTCCCCGGGGACTCTCACGAATGGATCTCCTTTTAATGGTTGTAATCCCTAATCCAAATTAGCTAGAGTAAAAAAATCAACGGAGCTTCGTAATGCAAATTGCTCCGTTGATTACATAAATTACTAAACCTATACTGGTTTAAGTGACCGTAAAGTAAGAATAATGGTAAGCTATCTTGCCATCCGCAAGACCAAAAGTATCACTGCCATTGGACACGGTGCCGCTGTCCGATTTTGCAGTCCAGGTGAAATGTCGTGAGTTCCCAGTGCCAGAATAACCCGTTAACTTAAACGATGCCTGAGGCAAAATCTGTTTGAGTAAATAACCGTGCCAAGATTTGATTTTATCAATACCTACAATCGTACGTGCAGAAGTCACATGTACTGCGGTGGTTTTATAAAGATTAGCAACTCTTTCAACGTCATGTTTGTTGAGATTAAATATATATCTTTGGGTGATATCAGGCGGGGGCGGTGGACCAGGATCCCATTTGAAATCAGCAATTGTATTCCAGATTTCATGTTTGGGAGTCAGGATGTCGCGGCAGTTGTGCCAGGCCCAGAAATTTGCAGCGCTTAAATTAAACGATCGAGCAGCGGTGAGAAACTCGTGTACTTCCGCTGCAGTCGGTTTCCAACCCCATTCGGTGAAAGCCGCTCCCACAGGAATCATCGGGCGATTGTACTTAATCAATGGACTTTCATATTCTTTGATCGTTCTAGCTAACTGCTCTCCAGGGTTATGGGCATGAATCCAATAAACCTGGGGCATATTGTAATCACATTTTTCAAGAAACTCATTCCAAGGGATTGGGTGATAAGAAGGATAGCGATACGAACTTAAGGCGACGGGGACATTATTGCCAATACCTTTTCGCAAACGGGTCATAAATGTTCTGGCTGCTGCGGCTTTTCCCGGATCTTTATATTGTGATTCAGCATCAATTACATATCCGTCTAAATTTAACTCTTTGATCCGTTTAATGGCAATATCAGCTTCACCAATAGGGTTATCACCATAAACATAGTGCCATCCCCAAACCTGAATTCCTACTGCGCGCAGAGCCTTTGCTACAGGGGGCACCAAATCAACATGATTTGTCCAATCGTAGTTATATGTATAAATACCGTTGGCAATTTTAATTAATATATGGGATAGCCCGGCTGCTTTTGCTTCAGTGGCGATTTTTTTTGCATCGCCACCCTCGCAATCGGGAATTTTCCAAATAAAAAAGCCCTTTCCATTAAGAGCCATAGGGCTCCTCCTTGATCATAAATACTGACAGGTACGTTATTTTTATTTTATGGTGGAATATTTCTCAGAAAATTGAATTAATGAATTTTTGCAGAAATATTCAAAATTATTATTGCATTCATGCTGTCGATACTAAACGAAAAAAATGGTATTTCATGCCTGGTTAAAATTACTCATCCAGGTCACTGCAGCATTTGCCGAATCACAGCCATAATAGCATCCTGATTAGGCAGCAAGACCTGCGCGCCGCCCGATGTGACCCAGGGGGTAACCTCCGCCGGTCCAATAAAATAATGTCGGATATTTGAAGCATCACCAATTTTGGCAGCCACCGGGATCAAAGGTGCAATATCTGTCCAAGTTAAATTGGTGGTTACATATGTGCGGTAAATATCATATATTTCATCAGCACTCTCAAACACATTCATGCTCAGCATGCGCGCAGCTAGGGCCTGAATAACTTCCTGCTGACGGCGGGTGCGGTCGAAGTCATTCGTGGAATATCGGGAACGTACATACCATAAGGCAGTATAGCCATCCATGTGATTTAATCCAGCCGGGATCGTGTAATAACCAAGCTCACCACGCAAATCCGTAAGTGTTTTTGCTACTTGTACATCAATGCCACCCAAACTATCTATTACCTGTGCAAAAGCATCCAAACCAACAGATACATAGAAATCGGGACGAATTCCAAAATGATATTCCAAAGTCTCTGCCAACAATGGGAAACCGCCGTGGAACATAGCGGTATTAATGCGTTGATACATCCATCCAGGGATATTTAAATATAAATCACGTGGGAAAGATAATAAACTGGCTGTCTTCTTCTTCGTATTAATCGATACTAGCATAATGGTATCTGTGCGGTACCCACCACCAGTTACTCGCTGATCCGAGCCTAATAACAAAATATTTATCTGACCGTCAGCTTGAGGAAGCAGTGCAGCAGCACCATCCCCAGACTGGCTTTGACCCGTTCCATCTGATGGATGAGGTGTTTGATAAGAATCCGGAAGATAAGTAGGGGTCGGATTAAGCGGTTGGAAAGGGGTTGGCGTAGGTCCGGCGCCGGGCTGCGCAGTTACAAATCCACCTGTCTCTTGTACCTGCGATAATCCGCTTTCCTGCATTAACCCTGGAGCAATGCAGGAAACCGCCAATAAAGGTATCAAGATCATAAATAACAGGTTTTTTAAATTTGACATAATTATTACGATATCTTTCTCAATATAATCAACAAAATTACATCTATCAGAACAACCTCATCAGGGACAACTCAAATTGTGAAGGACACCCAGTTCCGATTTCTATTTCCGCTTCCAATCCAATTTAGCCAGCAGCCGAAACACAGCCAAAATTGGCATAGCTTACTCAGCTAGTAATTAACTTATATGCAAGACTCATGCCATCATTTAAGTTCAACATCATTATGTTTTACGGTTAAGGAGTTGTGGAAAAGGTTTGATCAAGGCCGTAAGTAATACCAGCAGCGTTCTCCGCTACAACCCGGTAGTGATAGACAGTATTGGGCATCAAATCACGAAGAACTATAGTGCCATAAGTATTTACATCTCCAGTAACCAGACTTGGGTCAGCGAACACAATCGTGCCATAAGTGTCGGTACCGAATTCAAAATTCACAGTTGTGATGCTATTATAAGCGTTAACAATACCATTTAGGGAAGCACCTTCGCTGGTAATACCGGTTGCAGCTCTCGTGATCAAGGTTGGTGGAGATGGCAAAGGCGTTTCCGTCAGTACGGGGTTCGCCGGCGCTGTAATGGTTAGATTTAATGGTGGTGTAGCTGCTGAAATATCCGGCAGAAAAATTTTCTGACCTGTGACGATCACAGTCGTACTTAAACAATTTGCAGCTTGAATCTCTGCAGTACTCACCCCACCATATTTCTTCCCTAAATTAAAAAGAGTATCCCCCGATTTTACCGTATAAAGCTCCCACCCTGTGGGTGGAACACCACATGGCCCACTCATTGGAGGCATCGGGGTATCCGTTGGTGCAAAATTTGGAACAAAAAGCGTTGACCCTGGAGGTAATTGGTCGACGAATAAACAATTGCCTTCAATCAAGGCATCAACGGTAGTTTGGTAGAACTGGGCTAAATCTATTAGCGTATCGCCGGAATTTACGATGATTTGCTGCCATCCCGACGGTACAGGACAAGTTGGCGGTAAAAATGTGCTGTCAAGGGAGGGCATTGTAATTGTTGGGCTTGGCGAAGGGGTGTAGGTGGGATCACCAGGCAGTTCTGTAGGTAAAATGAGCGTTACCGTAGGGGTCAGGGTAATCGACGGTATGGGAATAACACCAGCAGAAATATCTTTTTCAGCTGCTGCAATCATGAATCCCCCACCAAGAATCAATATACAAATTAGGGCAACAAAGAAACCAGCCGCCACTTCCCTGCGCAATACCATTATCCTTAATCTCCCTCTTGAGGAGTACTGCCGTTTGCAAGCGGTAATAAAAGACTAAATGTTGATCCTACGTTCTCTTCCGTATCAACCCAAACACGCCCATTCTGAGCTTCAACAAGCGCCTTAACGATAGATAAACCAACGCCTGTATCACCAATACCTTTAACCGAAGCGTTATCCGCACGATACTTGCGGGAGAAAACCCGCGACAAATCTTCCTTTGACATGCCCCCACCTTGATCAGCAATTTGAACAAGCACAAATTGCTGATCGCTTTCAACATCATGAACTCTGGCATGTAAGGATATTTCTCCTTCCTTAGGAGATACTGCGCTTGCATTTTTAAGTAAGTGAATCAAAATTTGCTGGAGCGCATCACGATCGGCATGAATTGATGGCATCTGATGTGGTAAATCTACCCTTAACGTAATCTGCTTCTCGCGCATTTGCTCGCTGGTATCCGCAACAGCTTTATCAATGACAAAACCTAATGTAACCGCTTCCGGTTTGATTGGAAATTGTTCGCCATCAAGAACAGTTACCTTGATGAGATCGTCTAATAATATTTCCATACGTTCCGTTGATGAACTGACACGTTCCAAGAATTTTCGCTGTAACGCCCCTAAAATACCCGCTGATTCATCCAGAAGTAAATCAGTATATCCCACAATGGAAGACATCGGTTGGCGCAAATCTTTTGCTATTGATGAAAAAACATCAATTTGATTTTCCGACAAAATCAAACCTTCCAATAATTTACCATTATCAAGCCCACTATCTTTTTCTAACTCATCAAGCTTCTGGTTTAACCGGTAAATTTCTTCCACAGCAAGATCTAATTCTTGCTTTACACCCTCCTCTTGAAGGGTTGAGGTGGATTGATCATTTCCCATTGTCAGGGTTTCAACCATCTCAGACAAATGAATATTTTCAGCCTGTAATTCATCAATCGTTCCCTGTGATTTAAGATGGACTGCTTCTAATTCATTTATCATGCTTTGTTGTTCTAGCATCAACGAGTTTTTCTGTTCTAGCTCTTCATCAATCTCGCTTTTTTCCATTTGGATTTCATCAGACCGCGCCTGAAAATCATGCAGATTGTACTGGGTTGTATCAAGCTCATCTTGAAGCATTTCCCAAAGTTTGTTGCGATCCAATATTACAGCTAAGGATTCAGCTATTTTTTCAAGGTAAATTTGATCTTCTTTACTCCAACGACGATTGGAGTAAGGGGAGAGTGCGACAATTCCCCATAGCGGTAAATCTTTTTGTGAAGGGAGAAAAGCAGCTAAAAGGTGACCCTTTTTGCCGAGGTTAAGCCTGGTTCTAAGATTGATCAAATCCGGTGAAATGCTATTTGCAGGTAATCGTAGGGATTGTGACTGCTCCATTGCCGAAGAGATCATTGGCAATTTGTCCTGGCCGATTGACATGCCTTCTAACGCTTCCTGGCTGATAAGATCGTATCCGCAGTGAAAAGTATACTGATCACTTTCGCTTGGCATGGAGAAAAATAAGACAACTTCGGCAAACATGATTTCCGCAACAGCACTGGTAAACGATTTGAAAAGCTTTGGCTGAGCGGTCTCCGCAATCATATTCAACAAAGGTTCCAAGCGGTTTGGCTCAATCCCATAATTTGGATGAGATTGAACGGGCGTGCGAACACTTGCAGCTTTTTCAGAACGTTCAGATGAAGAAAACCGGCGCGGTAATGACAACAACATAGGATAGGCTGCTATTTGCGCCAGACGCACAGTACCTGCGAAATCATTTTCAGAGATTGGGAAACTAATATGGAAAATTTGTCCCAATGCCGCGAGTAGCAATATACTCAAACCATAACCCCACCCCTGGGTCTGCCGGGTGGCTAAAAATAAGATACCCAGTCCGATAATTATCAATGCGTAAATACTCCAACCAATATCAAACCAAACAGCATTGAAATAATAATTGATACTCAGACCTTGCCACCAGATCCAACTCAGAACCGCGAATATCAAAGTCAATAGCCCTATCAATATGGTGCTGATATCGGCTACAGATGTCGACTCGGGGAATACCCATAACCAAATGATAATTATGAGACCATAAGTCGTAGCTAGTCGATCCAGGATGGGTAAAATAGTACGGGGGTCAATTAGACCTTGTGTTGTTAAACCAGCTGCAAAAAAGAGTATTAACCTAATAGTTAAGAGCAGTCCTAGACCGATGATCATTCGGCGGGCTTGAGGAAATTCACCTTCTTGCCAAAAATGGTAGGCAACCTGTAATGCACCAACGACCGAAGATGCTAAAATCAAATGATAAACCAGGTTGCCAGGATAGGCAGTTAATACTGTCAGAATTTGATCAAGTGCATTGTTCATACTTAAGAATTACCTCTACAAAATTATAGCATGGGCATAGATGGGAGTATACGCAGATATTTTTTACTCCCCTCCTGCTGGAGTTGACAAAAGAAAAAAAGGGAGTAGAATCCCGTCTGTGACAGCCGAAGTGGCGGAACAGGCAGACGCGCTACGTTCAGGGCGTAGTTCCCTTTACGGGAGTGTGGGTTCGACTCCCACCTTCGGCACAAAAACTCCTAGCTTTTATGGCTAGGAGTTTTTTTATCTCAAGGCAAATCATTTTTTGGCTTGCAGTCAATTCTAGGTTGCGGTAAGATGAAGGCATGAAAGAGCCTAATAAGATCGCCAAATATTTCATGGGGTCCATCGGATTGATCGTGCTTGTACTGTTGGTGACCAGCTTCAGCCGCCGCATGGCCGAATTACGCATCATTTCCGAGCAGGCTGAAGCTTCAAATGCACAAGTAACGGCATTGGTTTTTACCCAAGAAGAACTCAAAACCCAGATTGCTTTTGCTGCATCGGATGAGGCTGTAGAAGCCTGGGCTTATGATGAAGCATATTGGATTCGAGAAGGGGATCATCTTATTTCTATTGTTCCCCTGACGAAAGAAGAGCTTGAATTACCAGCAATTAATAATATTTCCGGGGCGCCATCCAATGAAAACTGGGAAGTATGGCATTCATTATTCTTTGATTAAGCCACGCCTTGACGCATACAAACCAGCATGCTATAATCCCGCTCGCTTACAAAACAACGCGGGGTGGAGCAGTGGCAGCTCGTCGGGCTCATAACCCGAAGGTCCCAGGTTCGAGTCCTGGCCCCGCTACTAAAAGCGCCTTTTCAGGCGCTTTTC
>JBDLJO010000051.1:0-13161 GCA_039714275.1 Chloroflexota bacterium
ACTCCTCTTTCGAAAATAAAAAACAAATCGTGACATCTTATTTAGACCGGGTACAGCCTGAAACAGTCTGGGACCTGGGCGCGAACACCGGCATTTTCAGCCGATTGGCAAGTCAGCGGAGAATCCAGACTGTCGCGTTTGATATCGACCCCGGGGCAGTGGAACTTAACTATCGACAATCTGCTGCAGAGGATGAGAAATATCTGCTCCCCCTGCTGAGCGATTTGACCAACCCAAGCCCCAATCTTGGTTGGCATAACCGAGAGAGATCTTCACTTGCAGCGCGTGGTCCTGTAGATATGTTGTTTGCACTAGCTTTAGTGCATCATTTAGCAATTACCAATAATGTTCCCTTTGATCACATCGCAGGCTTTACCGCAGACCTGGGGGATTGGATGATCATCGAATTCATTCCCAAGCATGATCCCCAAGCGCAGAAGTTGTTAGCCTCCCGAGAAGATATATTCTCAGATTACACGCTGGAAAAGTTTGAAGAAGCGTTTAAAGCCTATTACCGAATCGAAGATTCTGCAGCTATTGAAAATTCTGAGCGCATCCTATACTTAATGAAAAAAATCTAGGTGCCTGAAATTATACTTATCCGGAAAAACTCTGGATATGCAAAACGATAGACAGAAAAATTGATTGGCTCATTTGCCAGCCAGGGGAATCCTTCAGTTGGATGTTTTTATAAAGGGGAAGAAACGGGCAAATTTATTTTGCCGTTTACCCAATTTCTGCAGTGCCGGCAAAGCAAGTTCAGCACCTGCCTCTCCCCGCATGACAACATCAGCGATATCAACCCGATCAAATAAACCGATATCGTGCACGGGTGGACAGATAACAATATCTGGTTTATCAATCTCCAAGCGTAATGCCGTCAGCATGCGTTCGCTAATTTCTACCGAATGCAAAAAAATCTCAAAAGCCTGGGCCACCCGCAAGCGCGATACAGGCTTTAATACTGAAGGAGTGGAAATCATCTTGCCAACAGGGTATTTTTCCCAATCTTCTTGTGGGGGCATGAGAGATACAGCAACAACCGGTAAATTGGGGGCTAATAAACGCGCCAATACAACCGGCACCGGATTGAGCACCCCGCCATCTACAAGCAAATGATCCTTCCAGGTTTTTGGCGGGAAAATACCGGGGACAGCCACAGTGGCTAACAGGGCATCCAAGACCTTACCTTCCCGCAAGATGACCTCTTGACTAGTACGGATGTCAACCGCAGAGAAAGCACAAGGAATTTTCAAATCATCAAAAGTACGGTCGCCAAGCAGCGCTGAAAGTGCTTTCTCAATACCCGCCAGATTGAGGAGTGCCGGTCCAGCACTCGGTAACATGCCGTAAAGTTTCTGCTGATCAATCTGCAGCATATGTGATTCAATTTCATCGGGGGTATAGCCAGCGGAATAAACTGATGCAACCATGCCACCCGCACTTGTACCAGCAACAGCTCTGACGCGGTATCCGCTTCGTTCTAGTACACGCAAGACGCCAATGTGCGCATTTCCTTTTGCACCGCCCCCTCCTAAAGCAAGGCTTATATCCATCGTTAAATCATCTCCCAGGTCAGCGCTTTATCTGTAGAAGAGCAAATTGGCACTGGTACAGATCGACAAAGAAACCATTGCCTGCTAATAATTGATCAACACACATTAATTATCCACAATCAGTTTTTGCTCGGCAACTGCAGCGCTCAAATAAGCACCAAATAGAATAATCACACTGAGTAAATAAATCCAGGCCATAAGAGCGACAACAGTACCTAAAGAACCATAAACTAAATTATAACGAACCAGACCGCTCTTTAAAAACCAGGTAAATCCCCCGGTTGCTGCAAAAGAACCCAAAGAAGCCACTAACCCACCCCACATAGATTCATCGCGAGCAACATCAATATTGGGTATCCAACGATAAAGCATCGATAAGGTCAAGAAAAATAAAAACCAGACCAGAAATTGGGATATATATCGGATTTGCCCAAAGGCATGCACAGCGGAGTTCAAATTTTCAGGCAGCAAATGCGAGAGGGCGATGAGGGGTAATAATAAGGTCAAACCAACAACCAGCACAATTATGGCACCTAAGGCCATTAACCGACGGATGATAAATGGTCGGCGTTTGGCTCGCGGCCAGGCCTGATTGATAGCACGAGAAAAAGCGGCAAAAGCCCCTGATCCAGACCAAAAAAGCATCACCACGCTCCAGGAATTAACGGAACTGCGGGCACGCAGAACTTCTTTGATATTACCTTCAATCACATCCCCAGAAAACGGAAAGATGCGCAGCAAAAAATCCAGCACCTCGGATTGAGCCTGAGAGCTTTCAAGAAACGATCCCCCAAAAGAAACCATAATCAATAATAATGGGAATAGGGAAAAAAAGCTGTAAAAGGCGATCCCGGCAGCAGATTCGGTCGCCCGGTCTTCCGCCATTTGATGATATGTATGATTAAGAGATCGGATTGCTTTGTTCAAGTTCACGAGACTATTTGGCAGATATCAAAACCCGGAAAATATCCCCGAGCGTAAAGAGCAATAAAAATGGGCAGCGCAAATTACCTTACGATGCCCACCATTAATAAATCAGCGCTTTTTTTGCTCCTATTTTGCTTTCTTAGCTTTGACTTTATCAGTCTGCTTTCTGGGCATTGCCCTTTCTAATTGTTTTCGGGCAATTCGATTGGTTGTGCGGCACTTTGGACAGCGAACATCAAAATGGGATAAATCTTCTTTTTCAACAATTTCCAACGCATCTTTAACAGCTTCGCGTCCCAAAGAAATAGGCATATGGCATTTATAGCATCGGACTTGCATAACGGGCACCTCTTCTTCTGATATGCTTTGAGTGTTACTTGAGCTTTTTTTAGTTCCATCATAGTATACAATATCTGCAAGATTCAGGGTAGTTTCTTCAATCATTGGAAATAGCACCCGTTTCTACTTCTTATGACTAATCACAGTTGTACAGAAATATCAGTCTAGAGCATATTTTTCTATATGCAATCGCCCTGACAAGCGAGTATAATTGCAAAGATGTCCAGCAAATTTTACACCCGCACTGGGGACGAAGGTGAAACCGGGCTTCTGGGGAAGGACCGAGTCACAAAAGATCACCCGCGCCTGGAAGCCGTTGGCAGCGTGGACGAAGCCAATGCTGCTTTGGGTATCGCGCGCGCTATTTGCCAGGCCCCTCAATCCCCAGACATCATACTAGCGGTACAGCGTGATCTTTATAACCTGATGGCGGAGACTGCTGCTTCGGTAGAGAATGCAGAGCAGTTCCGAGTTATCCAAGAACAGCGGGTAAAATGGTTGGAGGATAAAATCGAAGCAATTGGGTCATTAATCGAACCAACCCATGAGTTCATTGTCCCTGGTGATACCGCTGCTGGGGCGGCACTCGATTTTGCCCGCGCAGTTGTGCGGCGTGCTGAACGCCGTTTAGTGCGCCTTCACCAAAACGATGAGCTTGAGAATACCCAAATTCTACGATATATCAACCGGCTTTCATCTCTATGCTTTGTACTCGAACTGCTGGAGAACCAGGAAAGCATGGGGAAACCACCCACAAAAGCTAAAGAAACCCAATAATAAATTCAATGACTGGCACTATCCTAAATATCATCACGATCATTATTGGCAGCACCCTGGGCATGATTTTTGGTTCACGGTTTCCGGACCGCATTCGAAAAACTGTCATCGCCGGGCTGGGATTATTCACTGCCGCTATTGGCATCCAAATGTTCCTCAAAACAGAGAACGCGATCATCGTGCTGGGCAGCATCCTGATAGGTGGAATTCTAGGCGAGTGGTGGAAAATTGAGGAAAAACTAAATCGCTTTGGGGGCTATCTAGAGCAGCAATTGACAAAAAATTCAACTCATCAGGATGAATCGATTCAGGGCGAAAACAGCCAACGCGAACGTTTTATGCGAGGCTTCTTAACCTCCTCCCTGCTCTTTTGTGTTGGACCCATGACCATCTTAGGTTCGATTCAGGACGGCTTGACTGGTGATTATCGTTTGCTGGCAACCAAAGCCGTATTGGATGGTTTTGCATCCCTTGCTTTTGCTTCATCATTGGGTATTGGTGTACTCTTCTCAATTATCACCGTTTTTATCGTACAGGGTGGGCTAAGCATGTTGGCTGCTCAAGCCGCAGCGATCATCACGGAACCGATGATGAACGAGATGACAGCGGCAGGGGGCCTACTGCTGATGGGATTAGCAATCAGCAGTCTCTTGGAGATCAAAACCATAAGAGTGGGAAATTTTCTGCCAGCTTTAATCATCGCCCCATTGATCGTAGCCCTGTTGAGTTTCCTGGGATATTAAAGAAATCTCCTTGCGAGAAAATTAAAACAAAGAGCGGAGTCTAAGCTCCGCTCTAAATTGGATTATCGATTTGATTTTTATTGATTCTGCAGCGCAGATTCAATCGCCGCTTCAAAATTTGAATATGGCTGCGCACCAACAAGCAAGGTGCCGTTGACCAAGAAACTGGGGGTTGAATTAATGCCAGCAGCTTCGGCTTCAACACGGTCTTGCTGAACCTTGCTGGAATAATTACCGCCGTCAACACAAGCAGTATAAGCTTCCATATCAAGGTTTAATGCTTCCGCAAAAGCCGTCATATACTTATCAAAGGGAAGATTGGGATTAGTGAATAAAATGAACTGGTTCTCAAAAACGATGTCATGAAATTCCCAAAAATTACCCTGATCACCCGCACAATAGGCAGCTTCTGTAGCGGTAACACTGAGTGGGCTTAACATATTGCCAACGCTGTGATAGACAAAATATACCTGCCCGGTTTCGACATACGCTTCGGCTATTTGTTCTCCAACGCCGCTGGCAAAAGTAGCACAGTGTGAACAACCAAAATCAGAATACTCATGGATAACAACAGGGGCATTGGGATCGCCCATCGCATTGCCATCAGCCATGGGTCGGGGGTTGAGTTCAGGCTGAGAAAAATCTCCTAAGGGAGCAACGGATTGGCGAATCGTGGGGAGCATGAGGAAAGCTGAGAGAATCAGCGCCACGCCAATAATTACTAAAATTGAAGTCATACGTTGTTGTTTTTTACGCTGCAAGCGCCGCTCTTTAATTGCTTTACGACTTTCCATGAAATAACTCCTCTAGACCGGTTATTTATCTATTTTAATCATTTTGCAGCTAAAATTTTGCCACGACACAGGTGGGTTGTCCACCCAAAAGGGGTAACAATCATCAAATTCTAATGATTACATTTGAAGGAAAATCCCGAAAATCGCTGCCGGGAATATGGACGCGACTGATTTCCCTGTAGACCGTAGGAATTTTTGGTCAATTTGATTTTTATATCTAGTCCTCACCTTCAATGCATCAGAAAAAGGATTCCAGACCGCCAAAACGTGAAGACAGGTAAACCGCCCCCAGTGCAAGTCCATTGCTGAGCATGTGCATCAGGATTGCCGGCCAAATGGAAGCACTAATATGATAAAGGTAAGCGAATATTAACCCCAACAAAAAGATGGGAAGTATTGCCGTAGGCTGCATATGAATCAATGAGAAGAATATCGCGCTGAATACAGCGGCTTTCTTCCAGCCGTATTGCTGACGGAAACCTGCAAAAAGAAAACCACGGAAAAATAGCTCTTCCACCAGGGGTGCCAACACCACACCAATCACAAAAACCCACCCTGGAGAGGCCAATTCATCAAACAACGGTGAAATATCAGGTTGAATCTGCAAGTCGAATAACATGATCACCATGCTGTACGCCAGGTTTACCAACCAGGAAAGCAGCATCAATCCACACCCTATGCCAAGAGAAGCAGCTGAGAATTTCCTGAGCCCTACTGCACGCCAAGAACCACCTCGCACCCCAAACCACAACACGGGGACGAGTAATAATGCCTCACCAAGAGCTAGAAACCATGTTGGTTCAAGTTGAGGAAAAGCAACAACGAACAGAATTAATATCAGCAGCCAAACAAGCAAAAACCCAACCCCTAACCATGTGCTGCGGTTGCTCCAGGGAACCTGGTAATCTGCAATTTCAGGCTCAAGGCCAGGTTTTTGATCATCATCGCTAATCATAAAGAATCACCTATTACAATTGGTTAGAAACCTTCAAAGATCACCCTGGTCATCCTGGTAATCTCAATGAAGAATATCACCAAATTATACCCAAACTATGAATTTTAACAGCCGGGATCTAAAACTCTGCATTTTCTAAATGTTATCAAAATTGTGAACTTATCTGTAACCAGGAAATTTCCCCACTATATTGAAGATTTAACCCATCGACCAAATACGAATTTCTAGACCTTGATTCGATAGGTAGTATATATTTCATCGGTATCTTTAAAACCGAGTTTTTGATATAAGGCTCGCGATGCAGAATTTTCTGCCTGGGTGTTGACCGTAATTCTATATATGCCGCGACGATGGAAATATTGAATTAAATTTTGTAATAATATCGTACCAACGCCCATCCTCTGAGCTCGTGGATGTACTGCCACGCGAGCCAGGTGTCCTCGCTCAACGTATTCTGTACTCATTTGGTATGCCATTATTCCCTTGGAGTCCTCAACAACAGTGGCAGCCTTGACATCCTTGAAAATAACACCTATTAATGTTGAAGAATGCTGCCAAACAGGGTCAAAGGCTGCAGCATCAATGGCATGCACAGCACTTAAATCATCGATGGTCATCGGACGTATGTGATAGTCCAATTCAGATAAGGGATCTGGGAAACTTGGTTCCTGATTTTCCCACATAAGCATGATCACATCATTAAAATGGGAAAAGCCCTTTGACCGAATGAGATCACGAAACCAAAGCTGTAAAGGAAGCACAATTACTGATGTGTCTTGTTCTAATAGATCTTGTGCTTTAGGCCATAATAACCCCCAGGCTTCTTCTGTTGAAATTCCAGCTGAAACTGCAAATAATTGAAGCCAGGCAACGCCTGGAGAATCAGATGGACATGCCAAAGCAGCAGCGATACGACCATCTTTTTCCAGGACGAGAAAAGGGTCTTGGCCTAACCACTCAAGCGGGGAAGCCCAACCTAAATGACTGTGAATATAGGACCCAAAATGAGTCAGGTTTGCAATCTGTTGGCGATCCGTTTTAATTGCTCGACGAACTGATAATCGGGTTTGTGTTTTTAACAGATCCATAGCATGACAGCCGGTATTGCTGCCGATCTTATTTTGGCATGAACCGAGAAGGGAGTTTTAGCAGCTGTCTCAACATCCGCTGCCGCCAGTTTAGACCTTTGACATTTTTAACCCCATTTTGCATGGCTGCAACGGCACCGAGAGAATCGCCCATTCGTAACTGCAAAGCGGACAAGGACTGCATCACATTGAGCCGCAAATCATTTTCACCTAATTCCTCAAAAATATCTGCAGAGGCTTGATAATCATCGACTGCCGCGGGGTATTGTTTTAGGGCTTCGGATGCCATACCGCGATTTCCTAAAGCCATCGCCATACGATTTTTATCACCAGCTTTCTCAAAGATTTCTATCGTATCCGCAACCGCATCCCAGGCAAGCTGGGGCTTTTTGGCTTGCAGCCAGGCAACACTTTGGTTATTTGCCATTTCCGCCGCTTTTAAATGATCTCCAGAAGAAAGATATCCTTCCGCAGCAGCAATAAAAGCCTTAGCCGCGTCTGGATACTTTTTACTTTGATAGAGGTCAGCACCTTCAGTTTCTAGTTCTTGGGGGCTGAGTATTTTATTTTCTTGATCAGCAGACATAATCTATTCACTTAGTAAGTAATATCTAACAGCCCCTCAGCAACCGCGCGCATTTCTTCAACTGGCATACCGCTCAAGCGCATGGCAATCTCCAAAAATGGGGCATTGACTGGTTGGGTAACAAAGGATTTAATTTCAGGTGAGAGTTCCAAAAATTCCTGTACGCTTTGCTGCTCCTTTGACCACTGACCCACTACCCCTGAATGATCGTGATAATCATGCAAAGACGCATTGAGCACGCTTAGGGCGGCTTCTAAATCAGGGAGCGGGATGGCGCGTTCTCCACGCTCAAACAATCCTAACATATGCGAAGATAGGCCAATTTCTTTAGCAAGGGCCATGATCGTCATTTCCGCGTCTTGACGTGCTTGTCGCAATTTCGCCCCAATAATCTGCTGCCGATCTAAAATCGCCTCGCTCAGATTTGATTCACCCTGACTCTCCTGGCTGATACTCAATAGGGACGAGTCTCCCCAGAAATGCGATAAGGGAGCATCCAAAAAGAAGGCCAGGCTCTCTAATTCTGGTAAAGAGGGTGAGGCATCGCCGCGTTCAAATGTTCCAATTCGATGACTTGTTACGCCAATAATTGCCGCGCACTCACCTAAATTTTTTCCTGCGGCTTTCCGGGCATCCCTTAACAAGACCCCTAATTTCTTTGCTCTAATTTTCTTTATAAGCTTATCCGTCATAACCTATTTTCTCCGAGAGGCTTAATTTCCCAACATTGACAGGTTAAATTTTTTCAATATCCAATTAGAATTGTCAGCATTATAGCACGAACAAAATGACTGCTTTTATTTCTTTGATGAAGAAGTGAAATTTACTATGTTTTAGCGTCCTCATCAGGGCTTAACCAAAGAATATGTTCGCGATTAACTGCCATAAAATCAGTACGATAAACCACTTCACCACGTGTATTGGTAACCACTGCATCCGTAACGGCAATAAATTTCTCTGGCCGGTTAAGTTCATCCTTCAATCTCTCTTGTATTCGAACATGAACCTGACCCTTAATACGCACGGTTAAGGTTTGAATCGTCGCTGGAAGGGGGTCTTTGGTAATCACATCTGTGAAATATTTACCCTTATGATCAACATGCTGCATCATAAACACATCTCCTTATTCTGCATTGCCACAAACAAAAATTTTTTATATTACTCATTATTTGAGCTCAAACAATTATCAACGAAAATTTCCTAAATATGGATTGGCTATTTATTGCTCAGATTCAACTTCATTGGGCATAGTGTACCCCAGACCGGAACGAGTCACAATATAACTAGGTTTTTTGGGATCATCCTCTAATTTTTGCCGCAAACGAGAAATACTAACCCACAAGATTTCCTTATCATCACGATAGCTTTCTCCCCAAACATTTTCCAACAATTCTTCTGAAGTTATGATGCGGCCTAAGTTATGGGTAAATTGCAGCAGCAATCGATATTCTGTTGCGGAGAGCATGACTTCCTCTCCATCAAGAAATACTTCAGCCCGGGCAAAATTGACTTCCAGATTTCTATGCCGGAAAATGGCTGGTTGAGTTGTACTTTCCTCTACTTTCGCACGACGCAAGACGGCACGTACCCTGGCCAGCAGCTCGCTGGCAGAATAGGGTTTCACAATATAGTCATCAGCCCCTAAATCTAGTCCTCGCACTCGGTCACGCTCATCACCGCGTGCAGTAACCATAATGATCGGCACATTGGAAAACTCTCGGATACGCATGCAAGCGTCAAAGCCATCCAACACGGGCATCAAAATATCCAGCAATACCAGATCTGGCTGCTGTTCGGCAACAAGGTCAACTGCTTCTTGTCCATTCACGCCCTTGATTACATCAAAACCCGCTTCCATAAGATTGGCTTCCATCAAACGAATATAACGAGGTTCATCATCAACTATCAAAATTTGCTCGCTCATACTGCTGTCTCCTAATTATGCGGCAATAAATTATCATAAGGCAAATATATATTTATCGTTAATCCCTGCCCCAACACCGATTCTGCAAAGATCTTTCCTTGATGAGCAGAAACTATTTGCTCACAAATAAATAATCCCAAACCTACGCCTTGCACTTCACCAGTCGAGGGCCGAGCATTATAGAAACGTTTAAATATGTGTTTGAGGTGCTCTGGGGCAACCCCTGGACCGGTATCCTGAACCTTGATAATGGCATAATTTGATTTCCAGGCCAGGCTGAGGGTTAGTGTGGAGCCTGGAGCGTATTTATCTGCATTAACAACCAAATTATCTAATACTTGAATCATGCGGCTGGTATCTAATAATAACGTTTTTGGAGATGGGTCAATTTCAGTGCGAATTTGTAAATTATAGTTTCCACTGCTCACTCGCTGTACATAATCTCGCAAAATGGCTCCTACCTGCACAGGCTGAGGATCTACCGGAAGTGTACCCATTTGTAAGCGCGAGGAATCCAACAGGTTATCGATCAACTCAGTTAATCGATCTGTTTCATCATCAATAATGGATAAAAATTCATGACGGGTCTTTGAATCCCAACGGGCATCTTCGCGCAGCAGCGTAGTGGCATACCCTTTAATAAAACCTAAAGGAGTACGGAGATCATGGGAGACTGCTGCCACAAAATTTTCCTGCAAACGATCAAGCTGTCTTTCTGCTTCTAATGCAGCTACACGCTCGGTCAAATACCGGTGTTCGATTAACTGCTCAACATGTTCAACAATCAGTTCTGCTAACTGGATTTGTTCAGGTAAATAAGGTGGTCCCCCAAAACGAATAAATACCAGTGCAAAGGTTATTTGATGGTTTCTTTCAATAGGAAACCCCAAAAAGAATGGGCGATCAAGACGATCATGCTTTTCATCTTTAATCTGGGGATCTTTTTTAATAATGTTTTCGGTTTGAATAATTTCCCTGGCCACAACCTCGCCCCAGGCCATATCAGCTTCTGCTGAACGCCCGCGCCCCACAGAGCGAGCGTAAGTAGGCACCAGCGTTTGATCAGGTTTCAATTCATAAAGGACGATATTGTCAAAGATAAAAACGGGACGAGCAAGGCGAACAATTTCTTTTAAGGCAGAAACTGTTTCAGGCATCCGCAGTATTACCCGGATGATTTCATATAACGCCTTATTGGCTTCCAGGGATAGATTTTCGATTTTTGCTGCTTGCCCTGACATGAACGTACCTTAGGATGAATGTGGGAACAAAGACAGCCCTCACAAATCACAATTATTCTTTAAAGGGAATTATTGATCAACGATAGCTAAAGAAAATTCGAAACATGATCCTTCATCCAATTTAGAACGCACTTTGATTTCAGTGTTATGCGCTTCGATCACTTTACGCAGCATGGCCAATCCCAATCCCGTACCGTTATGATGCCGAGTAGATGAGCTGTCTAATTGATGGAAAGGTTCAAAAATCTCGTCAATTTTTTCCGGTTCAATACCAATTCCTGAATCTTCAATATAAATATGAACTTTAGAATCAAAAATTCGAGCACCCAACTTAACGTTCCCCCCTTCGGGTGTGAATTTGACTGCATTATCTATCAACTGGAGTATTACCCAAGAGAGTTTTTGAGGATCTGCTTTTACAGGTGGTAAATCTGGCGGGATGCTGGTACGCAGCAAAACTGCCTTATCGTTAGTTTTTTGAAGAGCAAGCAGTTCAATATCGCTAAAAATTTCATTTAAATTGATCGATTTCAAGCGTATGTCCACACCACCGCTAGAAAATGTAGAAAACTGAAGCAAATCTTCAATTAATTTTTCCAATCGTGCTTCTGATTTTAACATCACGCGCAGCGCTCTAAATTGCTCTGGCGAGTTTTTTCCCAAAGCTTCATCTTCTAATAATTCAAGATAACCACGAATATGGGTTAACGGCGTGCGTAATTCGTGAGAAATATTGGCGATGAAATTTGACTTCAGCTGGTTCAATTCAGTCAGCTTAGACATGGCATTTTCTAGCTCGCGGGTACGCTCTTTTACCCGTTCTTCTAATTGCTCATTGGCAAGTTCAATCACCGATTGCAGTTGAAGAATTTGCTCTGTAACAGCCAAATCTAAGTCTACACGACTGATCAACTCTAAATCCAATAATGCCTGACCAATCAATCGTGGTTCCCCTTTTTGCTCCTGCCCTCTTTGGTATTCGAGTGCCAGTGATAATTTTTCTGGTGTCAGGAAACCCTGCTCGATTAAATATTCCCCCAATCTAGGCACCAGCACTTCAGGAGATAGCGGAATAAATTGCGATGCACGGGATTTACGAGATGATACCGCCAGCATATGCTCAGCTAATAATGCTGCTAATACCAATTCAACGCCACAGTGCTCACAAACACGCCCCTGCGGGTTTGTGAGTTGATGACATTGAGGGCAAGAAATGGCTTCCATAACAAACCTTATCATATCCTTTCTTCACCTAAGTTGCAAGTAAGTTGCCAGCAATAGGAGATCTTGGTTCTTAATAAAAAGTTATTGATCCATCGTGCACCGTCCTGATGGGGGTTCGTAAGGGGCTGTAATGTTTTTGTAAGGTTAAATCCCCCTAAATAAGTCATAATTACAATTACGAGGTCAGGAGATATTTGTGGTAATCCATGTGTTAATGATCAATGAGCAATCGACATCATCCGATTCGATAAATGATTTGCTGTCAAAAGAATTTAGGGTTCACAATTTTTCTGCTGAATCCGGTATTTTAGATAGCAAATTAGCTGATCAATTGGATGTGATTATTATTGATACTTCAAACCCATATCAAAACAATATGATATGGTGTGAACATATTAGAAAGCTTAGCCAAGCGCCGATCCTGGTGATGTCAAATACCAATCAACCGGGCATCGTAGAAAAAGTGCTTGACAGCGGTGCCGATGACTTCATACTCAAACCGGTCTCCCCTGCTTTGCTTAGATCGCGGGTCAAAGCTTTAGCTCGGCGTTCAGTTCGAGTCATTTGAGCATTTAATTACTTTTGATCGGGAAGATTTAGCGGGCGATTTTTTTATGGGGGAAATCAAGACAATTCTTCAATTAGGTTTTGAACAAAATTCAAATAAACTGCAGCAGATTATTTACTAGGAAATTTAATCATCCTGGCTGGTTGAGGTAGGCTTCCCCAAAGAGAAAATCCTTCTGCGCAGACGGATGGCGGGGCTTTATTTTTGAGTTACAATTGGGAAATAAATAATAGTGATTTACAGCATAATCGCTGAGATTAATGATCAACGTTTTTCGAGGAGGCCGCTCGTGCAAACCTGTTCTCAATGCAACACTCAAACCCCTAACGACCAGACTCACTGCATTAATTGTAATGCCGATCTACGCCAGTACGCTGCAGCCGCAGTGGCATTGAAAAAATTTCAGGAGAATCCACGGGTGCGAAATATTCGGCTGGTT
>JBDLJO010000052.1:0-13096 GCA_039714275.1 Chloroflexota bacterium
CGTCTCTTCGACGAAACCCAGCGTTTACTTAAAGAAACTAAAGAGCGTAACGCCGAACTGGCATTGATCAACAGTGTGCAAGAAGGTCTTGTTGCCAGGATGGATATTCAAGGTATTTACGATTTGATAGGCGATAAGATCCAGAACATTTTTGGTGCCCAGATAGTTGTCATCGGAAGTATCGATTTTGAAGAAAAACTAGTCACTGTGCACTATGCAATTGAAGATGGTAAAAAAACACATTTAGAGCCAATAAGTATTGCAGACCCCCCTTGGAAGGATGTCTTTGCGGAAATGACCAAGACACCACGCCCATTTTATATAAAAGAAAATACCCATGAGTGGGTGGCAAATCATGGGCTTGATGGCTATGATGATCTTAGATCAATGCTCGTAGTTCCTCTCACTGTGAAAGGAACAACCTGGGGCGGATATGTCAGCCTTCAGGACTCAGAGAATAATGCCTACAGCCCCTCTGATGTTCGTCTTTTACAAACCCTTGTGAATGCGATGAGTGTTGCCCTCGAAAACGCTCGTCTCTTTGATGAAACCACCCAGCGCAATGCAGAATTGGCCGTCATCAACAGCGTCCAAGAGGGCCTGGCTGCAAAGTTAAACATCAACGAAATCTATCAAGTTATTGGGGAAAAGCTGCGAGAAATTTTTACCGCACAGACAGTGGGCATTTATGCCGCAGATTTGAGTGCCCAGTTAATGTATATCCCGTATATGTTTGAAAAAGGGAAACGCTATCGCATCGATCCCAGACCCATGAATAAGCTGTATAGCTACATGATTAATCTGCAGGAAACCAAAGTTATCGCTGAAAAGTTTTCTGATTTTGCGGCTCAGTTTAATGATTTTCAAGTGCCTGCCGGGGAAATGCCCAAATCGGTGATCTCCGTCCCTGTGATTAAGAGCGATCATACGCCTGTCGCGATTACATTGCAAGATATGGATCGTGATCATGCTTTTAGCGCATCGGACGTGCGCTTGCTGGAAACCCTGGCCGCCAGTATGAGTGTTGCACTGGAAAATGCACGCCTCTTTGATGAAACCCAACGCTTGCTCAAAGAAACCGAAGAGCGCAACGCCGAGTTAGCCGTTATCAACAGCGTGCAGCAGGGCCTGGCCTCTAAATTGGAGATGACAGCCATCTATGAACTTGTTGGCGATAAGATCAGCGAAATCACCAATGCCCAAATTGTGGTCATACATACCTGGAATGATGAGACAGAAACGATTCGATACGAGTATATCGGTGAAAAAGGAGAACGGCTGTTTGTAGAAGAACGACCATATACGCCGCTTGACAGAAATGTTTTCCCTATTCTTGAACGTGGGGAGACTCTCATTTGGAACGATAAGATGGAGGAACGTATAAAGCAATTTGATTTCAGCATCCCGGCAGGAGAAATGCCATTAACAGTTGTTTTTGTACCGATAAGAACCGGGAATAAGTTCAAAACTTCAATCTCGCTTCAGGATACCCAGCGTGAATATGCTTTCAGTGATTCAACCATCCGATTGACGGAAACCCTGGCAAGCAGCATGGGAGTAGCTCTCGAAAGTGCACGCCTGTTCGATGAGACTCAGCGGCTGCTCAAAGAAACCGAAGAACGTAATGCCGAATTGGCTGTTATCAACAGCGTGCAGCAGGGGCTGTCCTCCAAACTGGATATGCAATCTATCTACCAGATGGTTGGCCAACAGTTGCATCAAGTATTTCCACAGTTCGATATTTCGGTTGGCCCTTACGATCCTGAAACAGATTTAATTAGCACCAGTTTTATGACCGAGTACGGAAAGCGCGTGGAGCTCGCGCCATTTAAGATCGAGAACAAGGGCTTTCTAGGTAAGATGATTCGAACGCGCCAGACGATCGTGGTCAATGAAAACCTGGCAGATGAGATGGAAAAGGTGGGAAGTTACGCCCTGGAAGGCACTAATTTACCAAAGTCTCATGTATTTACCCCATTTATTATTGACGATTCTGTAAAAGGCGCTTGTTTGCTTCAAGACATGAAGCATGAGGGTGCATTCTCCAATTCCATTGTGCGCTTGCTGGAAACCCTGGCCGCCAGTATAAGTGTCGCCTTGGAAAATGCGCTTTTGTTTGAAGAAACCAACCAACGAAATGCCGAATTGGCCGTCATCAACAGTGTCCAGCATGCGTTATCAGAAAAATTGGATTTGCCGGGGATCTATGATGCCGTAGGCGACAAAATCCGCGAGATATTTAACCCTCAGGTTTTTGTCATAGGTAGTTTTGATCATCAGGTTAAAAATACGACAGTCCATTATCTTTTTGAAAAGGGCAAAAAATATTATCCTCAACCATCCCCCTATTCTGAATTTCAGAAAAACCTGATCGCAAACGGTGAAACAGTCGTCATCAATGAAAACTATGTGGAAAAAAGCAAAAAATATGGATTAACAATTATCGTAGGAGAGCACCCCAAATCCGGAGTTTGGGTTCCGTACAAAATAGGCAGCCAAATCGGAGGTGTAATTTCCCTCCAAAATAATGACCGTGAATATGCTTTCCCGGAATCAGATGTGCGCTTACTGGAAACCCTGGCTGCCAGCATGAGTATCGCGCTGGAAAATGCCCGTTTATTCGATGAAACCACCCAGCGCGTGGCTGAATTGGAAACCATCAACACGGTCAGTCAGGCGTTGGTGGCTGAACCTGAATTAGACTCATTGATCCAGTTGATTGGCGACCAGGTCCGCAAGATATTTTCTGCCGATGTTGCCTATTTATCTCTCCTTGACCGCCAGACCAATATGATCAATTTTCCCTATACCTTCGGAGATGAAATTGCTCCTATACGGTTTGGTCAGGGGCTTACCAGCAAGATCATTGCATCTGGTGAACCTTTATTAATCAATCAGGATATTGGTAAAAAGCGTGTTGAGTTGGGTACTGAATTGATTGGCAAACAGGCCAGTTCCTATTTAGGCGTACCAATTCAGGTTGGCAAGCGTTCCATTGGTGTCCTTAGTGTCCAAAGCCTGACGGAAGAAGGTAAATTTGGTGATGATGCTGTTCGCTTATTAAGCACCATCGCTGCCAATGTCGGTGCCGCTCTCAGAAATGCGCAGCTGTTTGCAGAAACCCAAAATGCTCACCAACAGGCCGAAGAGGCTACCCAGGCCAAGAGCACTTTTCTTGCAAATATGAGCCACGAACTGCGTACACCCTTGAATGCCATCATTGGTTTTTCCCGCATTGTGAAGCGCAAGGGAAAAGAAATCTTGCCAGAGAAACAGGTCGAAAACCTGGATAAGGTTTTGGTCAGCGCTGATCATTTGCTTGGCTTGATCAACACCGTCCTGGATATCTCAAAAATTGAAGCCGGCCGTATGGACGTGCATCTTTCAAACTTTGCCTTGGAACCGTTAGTGAAGCTGGTAGTTTCTACCTCACAGTCGCTCGTACGTCAGGATACAGTCCGTCTGGAGACCCAAATCTCTGAGGACCTTCCCAGGATATACTCGGACCAGGAAAAGATCAAACAGATTTTAATTAATTTGATTAGCAATGCCGCAAAATTCACCCACCAGGGACAAATTATAGTATCCGTCGAACAAGTCGATCAAAACTTTGAAATAAAAGTTACTGATACCGGCACTGGGATCGCGACAGATGCCTTGGACCAAATCTTTGTTGAATTCCAGCAGGCAGACAGCAGTACCACGCGCGAATATGGCGGGACGGGTCTCGGTTTATCGATTAGTCGTAGCTTGGCTCGGTTAATGGATGGCGATCTGCTGGTTAGCAGCGAGGTTGGAAAAGGTTCGGTCTTTACCCTTACGCTGCCTCTTCGCAGTGGAGAATCGGCATCTCCGCCTGGTATTGAATCAACAGCAGATCAAACCACCCCAATGGCTGGAGAAGATGCACAAACAATATTGGTCATAGATGATAATCTGGATGCCATCAATCTAATGACCCAGAATTTAGGTGAAGCGGGTTATCAGGTCATTACAGCAACCAGTGGAGATGAAGGTATTGCCAAGGCTAAAAAATATCAGCCTTTTGTAATTACGCTGGATATCATGATGCCGAAAAAAGATGGTTGGCAGGTGATGCATGATCTAAAAGCCCACCCGGCTACCCGCGATATCCCTGTTGTCATGGTCACGATTGTTGATAAAAAGAAACTTGGTCTTTACCTTGGCGCAGCAGATTACCTGGTAAAACCATTACGTGAAAATCAGGTCTTAGAGTCCCTGGCGCGATTATCGGAAACAAAAAATAAAGTTGGCCCAAAATCCCTCCTTGTAGTGGATGATGACCCCGATGTCATCGACATGATCGAACAGATTTTTGAAGAGGGTGATTACCATATCTCGACCGCTGTGGATGGCGAACATGCTCTGAAGAGAATTTCCCAGCATCGACCAGATGTCATACTTTTAGACTTGATGATGCCAAAAATGGATGGCTTCGAAGTTATCGAAACCTTGAGTGGGGATAAGCGTTGGTCTGATATCCCGATTATTGTATTGACGGCAAAATTATTGAGCAAATCAGAACAGGAAACACTCTGCCGTTCTGCAGCCGCGATTATCCAAAAACAAGGCGTATCAGACGAACAATTATTGACAGAGATCAACTCGGCAATTTCCACCAAAAAACAAACCACGAGGAACCCGTGAAAAGAATATTAATTGTGGAAGACGTAGATCTAAATTTAGATTTATTGATCCAGTTACTTGAAGATGATTATGAATTTCTTGTTGCTAGAAATGGCGCATCAGGTGTGGAAATGGCAGTATCCGAAAAACCTGATTTGATTCTGATGGATATGTCGCTGCCCATCATGGATGGCTGGGAAGCCACAAGGAGAATTAAGTCCACCAAGAATATCGCCCAAATTCCAGTTATTGGATTATCTGCCCATGCTATGGCCGGAGACCGCGAAAAAGCCTTGGGTGCAGGTTGTGATGATTACCTCACTAAACCAGTGGATGAAGATTTATTATTTGAAACGCTTGAAAAATACTTTAACTGAAGGATGCAGTGAAAACAAAACCGCTCATACTCATTGTTGATGACGAACCCTATAATATAGATTATTTGGAGCAAGAGTTAGACGATTTGGGTTATGAAACGGTTTCAGCCGCCAATGGAAAATTAGCGCTGGCGCTGGTAGCTGAAACCAAGCCAGATATGATTCTCTTGGATATCATGATGCCCATCATGGATGGTTTTGAGGTGCTGGAAAAACTCAATCAAGTCTCTGCTCACCGAGATATCCCGGTGGTTGTTATTTCAGCTGTGACCGATATGGAAAGTATTGTTAAAGGGATTGAACTCGGGGCAGATGATTATCTGCCCAAGCCCTTTGACCCTGTGCTCCTTCAAGCGCGATTGCGCGCCGGTTTGGAGAAAAAAAGATTAAGAGACATTGAAAAAGATTATCTCCGCGTGTTGGAACGCGAGTTTGAGATTGGACAGGAAATGCAGGCTGGTTTTTTGCCCCAGCAACTACCTGTCATCGATGGGTGGGAAATAGCTTCTTTCTTCCAGCCTGCCCGCAATGTTGCCGGGGATTTCTACGATGTCTTCAAGCTTCCTGAGGCTGGAAAAATCGGATTAATCGTGGGCGATGTCTGTGATAAAGGCGTTGGGGCCGCGCTTTATATGACCTTATTCCGTAGCTTGCTGCGGGCCCTGTTCTGGGCCGCTGGTCGTTTGGAAGATGTCGATTATGCTCAGAAATTGGTTGATGTGATTGCATTTACAAACACGTATATTTGCCAGATTCATAATTCGGCCTCGTTTGCCACGGTCTTTTTTGGCATCTTAGACGTGGATAATGGGCAATTGGTCTATGTCAGTGCCGGACATGACCCCCCACTGTTGATCAAAAAAGGGCAGATAGCAGCCAGGATCATGCCAACGGGTCCTGCTGTTGGCATGTTTGATGAGGCCGAATACCAGACAGCGCAGTTGACATTGGGTGGTGAAGAAGCCTTATTCCTTTTTACAGATGGCATGCTGGATAGTCTTAATCCGGATGATCTGCCTTTTGGCCAGGATAGGTTTGAGGATCTCATAAAAGAACCCTCAAATAACTTGGGGGAAAAAGTGGCCGTGATTGCTGATCAATTATCTGCATTTATCGGAGATGCAAATCAATTTGATGATTTGACCCTGGTAGCTGTAGGTAAAAGACCCTAAGCGGCATTCATAGATGTAGAAGCCTGAAGTTTAATGATCGCTTGATTATGGATTCTTGTATCGGAAATTATCATTTCCCAGAGTCAATCGACCATAGAATTATGCTACAATAACCATTGACATGAAAAATGATTTCAGAAGACGCAATTTGCTGGCTCAAGAAAACCACCGCCGGGATTCTTTCTGGCAGATCACTTTCCCACTCATTTTCGGGGGATTGCTGATCTTAGGTTTTGCGGTCTGGATTGGGTTTATCGCCTGGTCCGGAAGCCCGGTCAGTCAGGCCGCTGATACCGCGCTGATCTTCTTGATCATCCCGGTACTCGTAGTGGCTTTTGTCTTTTTGATAGTGACAGGTGGGTTGGTTTATTTGGTGATTTGGCTTAATCAGAATATCCCCTTTTATGCCTATCGCCTCCAAAACATTTTTTCTCGCATTGAAGGGCAGACACAAACCATCTCCGATAAGGCAGCTCGCCCAGTTCTAAAAGCTCATGGTCTGTCGGCAGCGCTGCGGGCGTTTGTGCAGATCTTTCGATTTTGACACAAAATAATAAAAAAGGAATATCCATGACAAACGATGAATTAACAACGATTGATACCGCTTGGAAAACAAAATTGCTTGCGGCTGGTGCGCTAATTGGTGCCTTGACGGGTATTGGTGCTGCCTATCTCCTGATACAACGTGCCGATGAAGAAGGCATCCAATTTTCATCCAAAGAGGGTGTCAAGCTGGGTATGACCCTTCTAGGATTTTTTCGCCAGATCACACAAATAGGGGATTAGGCATCGTCAGTTTTACGAAAACTACAACCCGCTCCTTGCACATGCCCTGACATTTAATACAGAGCATCAGCCCTTGGCTTGATGCTCTTTTTTTGTTGCTGTAATTCGAAATGCTGTTTCGGCTGCTGATAACATAAACGCTCAATTACGCAGCGTAGAGTGGTTTATAATTAACACTGGAACATAACAGCCGGAAATGCGATAAACGCCAACGGAGGGTAGATGGAATACGATGTTATTGTCATTGGATCCGGTGCAGGTGGCCTGGCCGCTGCGCTGCCTTTAGCGCAGGCTGGTAAGAAAGTATTGGTTTGTGAGCAGCATGAAGTGCCTGGGGGATGGACACATTCTTTCACTTTAGAAGGGTACCGTTTTAGTCCAGGTGTGCATTATCTTGGCGGTTTGCAGCCCGGCGGTTCACTGCGCCGTATGTATGAGGGCTTGGGCGTCTCAGGTGATTTATCCTTTTGCGAATTAAACCCGGATGGTTTTGATCATATTGTCATTGGTGATGAGAAATTTGATATTCCCAAAGGGAAAGAAAATTTTGCCGCCCGTCTCAAAGAACGTTTTCCTGATCAAGCGGCTGGCATTGATGGCTATTTGGATGCCGTTGTATCGCTGACGGATAATTTGAGACAGCTGGGGCAGGTTAAAAAGCCGGGGGATGCGATCAAAGCTGTCGGTAGTGCTAATCACGTCCTTAAATGGGCCCGTCGATCCGGGAGTGACTTGATCGACCATTTTATTACCGATCCCTTACTAAAAGGTATTTTAGCCGGTCAGTCCGGCGATCACGGGGTGCCGCCTTCCCAGGTTTCATCTTTTGTCCATGCTGGTATAGTGCAGCACTATTTTGAAGGTGCTTACTATCCTATGGGCGGTGCAT
Source organism: Chloroflexota bacterium (assembly GCA_039714275.1). Taxonomy (GTDB): domain Bacteria; phylum Chloroflexota; class Anaerolineae; order Anaerolineales; family UBA11858; genus JBDLJO01. Next base: position 7,872 of record JBDLJO010000052.1, read on the forward strand.
TTGCCATTCCGCGTGCCTTTGTGCGCGCCTTGAAACGCGCTGGTGGTGAGATTCGCTTGAATACCGCGGTAAAGCGTATTTTGCTTGATGGAGGGAAAACTGTTGGGGTGCAGTTGGCTGATGGTACTGAAGTTCGCTCCAAATATGTGGTTAGCAACGCCGATCCTGAAGTGACCTTTGGCCAGATGATCGGCCGCCAGCATCTTAGCAAACGACTGCTTCGAAAGTTAGATCGCGTCAAATATTCCACATCCTGCCTCAGTTTATTTTTTGCAGTGGATATGGATCTGCGCGCCGCTGGCCTCGATTCTGGCAACTACTGGCTCTACGATCATGCTGATATGGACGAACTCTACGGCTTGGGATTAACCGATCATGCCCTCAAAGCCAAAACACCGCCTGCCATCTTTCTCACGGTCACCACCCTCAAAGACCCCTCCAAAATGCATGCCGCAGGGGAAGGGCGTGGGCATCACACCTGCGAAGCCTTTACTTTTGTTGATTACGCACCCTTCGAAAAATGGGAGTCTGAACATCCCGATGCGCGCTCAGCCGATTATCTTGCTCTGAAAGAAGATCTCTCTTGGCGTATGTTCCAGGCTTTGGAAAAACACATCCCTGGTATTTCTGAGCATGTTGTATTCTGGAATCTGGCAACCCCGCTCACCAATCAGCGCTATATCAACGCCACCCGTGGCAGCCTTTATGGCATTGAGAAAAATCGCCGACAGGTTGGCCCCGGCGCTTTCCCCACGCAAACAGAATTTGATGGCCTCTTGATGTGCGGGGCCAGTACACTCAGCCACGGCGTTGCCGGTGCTCAAGCTTCCGGATTGGCTGTTGCCCGAAAAATTCTCAATTGCAGTACGGCCGATTTGTTTACCCAGGATGGTCCAGAGATTCAAATCTATCCATCAGACGACATCAGCCAATGGCCCGAACACTTAAAGAAACGGATTAACGCCATTGACTAATAATCCAGCTCTCAAGACGCCCTCACATATTTTCGCGGGACAGTTGCGTCGCGATTATTTTATAACCGAAAAAGGAGAACCGGTTTTAGATGTTTTTGGCGGTAATCTGCCGTATGCCGCTGTTGGATTAAGAATTTGGGATTCTGCTCTGTCCCCAGGATTAATGGCTCGCGTAGGAGAAGATTACCCCCAAGCATGGTTAGATGACCTGGATCAAAAAGGATTTGATATCCGCGGTATCCATATCCTGCCCGGCGAATTGGACCTGCGCAGCTTTTATGTCTACACCGATAAAGTCAACCGTGTCACAGGTGATCCAATCAAGCATTTCTCTCGTTTAGGATTGCCTTTTCCAAAGGTGCTGTTTGGTTACCGCGCTAACCTCGATGTGATTGATGATCGCACCACCCTGGCGCCTGGGTCGCTGCGCCGCGCCGATTTACCCCCAGCTTATGCCGGAGCAGCCGCGGCCCATCTCTGTCCCTTAGATTATATGACCCACAGTTTAATGCCGGCTGTTTTCCGCCAAGATGGTTTTTCCACCATTACCCTTGACCCAAGCCCTGGCTATATGATTCCAGCTTTTTGGAATGATATCCCTGCGATCATTACCGGATTGACCGCCTTTATCCCTGCTCAGGATGATTTGCGCAATCTCTTTGAGGGTCGCAGTGATGATTTGTGGGAAATGGCCGAGGCTGTCGCGGCCTATGGATGCGAGTACGTGGTTGTCAAGCGCGGTAAGCGCGGTCAAATGCTCTATGATTCGGTTGGTAAAAAACGCTGGGAGATCCCGGCGTATCCGGTTAATTTGGTTAACCCAACCGGCGCGGGAGATGCTTTTTGTGGTGGTTTCTTAGCAGGCTATCGTCGTACTTATGACCCTTTGGAAAGTGTGCTGCATGGCAATATCTCGGCAGCAATCGTCGCTGAAGGAGCAGACCCTTTCTTTGCCCTGGATGTTTTGCCAGGCTTGGCGTCTGCACGCCTGGATTCGCTGCGTCAGTCAGTACGAAAAATATAAATATCGAATTGACAACCCATGATCCCTGTCCCGAGTTCCCACAGATTTCAAACAGACCCAACTTTATCGCCTGTTGCTCGAAATGGAGCAATGATCAGCGAGTTCGTTGATTCGTCAGTTATGTTTAAATAACCACCCTTTATTCATCATCTGGCAAAGGATATGACGACATGAAAGTTCTTCAAAATGGTATAGGGGAAATGCTCCAACCTCCCGACCTGAACGCCTTCCGCGCCTGGAACCGGGCAAAGCCAAAGGGGTTGATTGACAAACGTGTCAGCGAGGCCGAGGCAGTTGAACGATTTATTAAAGATGGCGATTATATTGGTACGGAGCTTTATGGCACGGTGCGCTGCCCGCAGTCGTTGGTTAACGAGATCGTTCGCCAGGGAAAGAAAGACTTACGCGTTGCCGGGCAGGGGGTTTATGAACTCGACATCTTGCTTGCCTCGGGTCTGGTAAAGGCCCTCGACCATACCTACATTGGTATGGAAGTTTACGGCATCTCCCACGCTTTGCGCCGGGAAGTTGAGAGCGGTCGTGTGACCTGTGTCGAATGGAGTAACGCTGGTATTGCTTGGCGTTTCAAAGCTGCCGCGATGGGCGTACCCTTCATACCGGTGCGATCTATGTTGGGCACGGATACCCTTAAGTACAGCGCCGCCAAAGTTGTGGAAGACCCGTTTACCGGCGACCCGATTGCGTTGCTCCCGGCACTGATTCTGGATGTTGGCTTGATTCATGTGCACCGGGCCGATCAATACGGCAATGCCCAGATTGACGGCATCAGCGGGTTTGCCTTCGAGATGGCGCGTGCATCCAAGCGCCTGCTGATCTCAGCCGAGGAGATTGTGGATACCGAATTGATTCGCTCGCAGCCCGACCGCACGATCATCCCCTATTATCTGACCGATGCTGTTATCCACGCCCCATTCGGCTCACATCCCGGCGAGATGGCCTATGTTTACGAGCGTGATGAGCCGCATATAAAAGCCTGGGTTGAAGCCTCCAAGACTCCGGAAACAGCGGCTGTCTATCTCGATAAATACATTCACAACCTGCACGACCACGCCGAATATTTAGCTTTGATTGGTCAAGAGCGCTTGGATCAGCTCAAGGATATGGTGCCGAGATGACCGAATTACCTTACAACCCCAACGAATTACTGATCTGCACCGCCTCACGTGTCATGGAAGACGGTACTACAGCTTTCATCGGTACCGGAATCCCCATGTTGGCGGGTGCCCTTGCCCAGAAGATGCACGCTCCCAACTTGGTCAGCATCTTCGAGTTTGGCGGTACGGGAGCCATTCTGGAAGATTTACCCCTGGCTGTGGGGGAGCGGCGTTCTTTCCATCGTGCCTTAGCAGCTTCTGGCATCCTCGATATTGTTGAAACTGCCCAGCGCGGTTTTGTTGAATATGGATTTCTGGGCGGCGCTCAAATTGATCCCTACGGTAACCTGAATTCAACCGTCATCGGAGATCATGCTAATCCCAAAGTTCGTCTTCCGGGCAGTGGCGGCGGCAATGATGTTGGCTCCCATTGTTGGCGCACCATCGCGATCATGAGTCACGGAAAACGCCGCTTCGTCGAAAAAGTTGATTTCATCACCACACCGGGCTATCTCAGCGGACCCGGTGCGCGTGAGGCTGCTGGCCTGCCGCCAGGGACCGGACCTTACCGCGTGGTCACCAACCTCGCTGTCATGGGCTACCATCCGGATTCTAAGCGCATGATTCTTTTACAAACCCAGCCCGGGGTCTCCGTAGACCAGGTCATCGAAGAGACCGGCTTTGAGCTGCTCATTGCCGACCAGGTCACTGAAAACCCCCCACCTACGGCAGAAGAGCTGCGTATTTTAAGAGAAGAAGTTGATCGGGATAAGTTTTATATCTAAACCTCATCTTCATTGGAGTTCACCGATAACATATGCCAAAGCTGAACCCTCAGAACACATCTGATTCAATAGCCCCGTTTTTTGATCCTCGCGGCGTGCTCATCATTGGCGCTTCCAACAACCCCACCAAATTGGGTTACGGTTTGGCTCGCAATTTAACCCAAAGCGGCTACCAGGGTGCCGTACACTTTGTTAATCCCAAAGGCGGCATGCTCTTGGGAAAGACCATTTACACCTCTGTTGCCGAAGTCCCAGACCCGGTCGATTTAGCCGCTGTATTGATTCCCGCACCCTATGTTGCCGGCGCCTTGCGTGACTGTGGGCAGCGCGGCATTCACGCTGCCATTATTGGTTCCGGTGGATTTAGAGAAGTTGGCGCTGCTGGCGCCGCTCTGGAAGCCGAGGTTGCCCAGGTCGCTCAGGAGTATGGCATCCGTCTGATCGGCCCGAACTGCATTGGGTTGCTGGATACTCATTTACCTATCGACACCACCTTCTTGCCGCCGCCCGGTCCCACCCCCGGTGATGTGGCCTTTATTTCACACTCTGGTGCCATTTGCGCGGCGGTCATCGATTGGGCGCGCGGCCAGGGTTACGGCCTCTCGCGCTTGATCAGCCTCGGTAATCAGGTTGACGTCTGTGAAACCGATATGCTGGCTCCGGTTGCCGCCGACCCGTATACCCGTGTCCTGGCCTTATACTTGGAAGGAGTCAAAGATGGACGTCGATTTGTCGAGCAGGCTCGTCAGGTCGTTCAAGATAAACCGATCATCGCCCTCAAAGTCGGCCGCTTTGAAGCTGGGCAGCGCGCTGTCGCGTCGCATACCGGGGCGCTGGCCGGTGTAGAACATGCCTATAATGCCGCTTTTCGACGCGCCGGTGTGCTGCGTGCTGAGACCAGCGAAGGTATGTTCGATTGTGCCCGTGCTTTAGCATGGTGTCCTTTACCTCATGGGCGCCGGGTTGCTGTCCTCACCAACGCTGGCGGTCCGGGTGTCACCGCCGCTGATGCACTCGAATCCCTGGGTTTGACTCTTGCTGATTTCAGCGCAGAAACTCACACTGCTTTGCGTGAAATTTTACCTCCTGCAGCCAGTTTGAATAACCCGGTTGATATGTTGGCCTCCGCATCACCAGAGCAGTTTGCTGAAAGCTTGCGCATTGTCCTGGCCGACCCCCATGTGGACAGCGCCATGATTATTTATCCCACACCCCCCATGTTCACTGCCGGGGCAGTGGCTAAAGCCGTCATCCCCGTTGTGCATAACGCCGCCAAACCCGTCGTTGTTACCGTCATGGGTGAGCGCTTGATTCAGGAAGCAGTTGA
>JBDLJO010000053.1:0-12917 GCA_039714275.1 Chloroflexota bacterium
CCAAATTCTTTATCGTCTCAAGTACCTTTTGTGTTGCATTGGGATCAGCCTGAGAACTAGGATGATCCCAATGGATGCCATGCCCAATGCCAATAGCAGGCGTAGAATCTTGAAATGATGCCAGAGAAAAAGGCGAATGAATGATCAATGCTTCCTGATGATCCAGTTTTGCAAATTGCGCAACAAGGCGTGCTGCATCCCCACCCACATCGATGCCGGTTACCCGCAAATCTTGATAATAACGCACCCAATAACCATTACCGCACTGCACGACCTCGGGCATAAAGCCCATTTTACGGATAATGCCTGCTAATTCAAGAAGATATCGTTCAGCACCCCCATAATACATATTATTGCCATCAAAATCAAAAAATGTGTAGGTAAGGATGGTAACCCGCCTATCAGGAGAAACCCCTGGATGTCCGGGTGTGATAGGCGGGTCAAAAATTACTTTGGGGTGACTTTCCATTTCGGAAATTTGCATCCGAGAAAGGTGTCTCAGCCGTTTATAGATTCTTTTAAGCCATTGGAGCCTTGGGTGTTCTCTGAGTGTCCAGTATATTTTGATAAGTAATGATTTCACACGCTGTGTAAGGGGTTTGGGCTCCGTGAGTGCAGCAATTTCTGCCATCAACATCTGGATTTCGGCATCTTTTTGAGTTAATGCTTTGGCTTGCTGATGGATAATATTTGGTAAAGAAGCATTATTATGATCCAATTTTTGATGTTCTTGCTCTGTATCCATCAAATCCCTCGTGCCATTACCATTGTAAATTATGCTTATCCCCTTGTTCCTGCCCACAAATGTAAAGAATACATCAAATACTAATAAGGACGGTTTGCTAAGCTTCGGGGCCTTCGCAGCTTATCGTTTTCTATATTGCGCTGGCATACCCTATTAAGTATACGTCATTAAAATCAAAGTTCATTGACAAAATAATTATTTGAATAACAACTAATGACTCTGCCAATGAACTTTCTAGAATTTTACTGCTGATTTTAACGAAATTTGCGCCGCCGCCGCCAATTGATCAATGGGGCAAGCACTCTACGAGCAAAATATCGTGCATAAATCCAGGAGAACCAATTTCCACCATCTCTACGGTGGACGCGCAGCATTTCCGGCCAGCAGCGCTCATCGTCAGCAATCGTTTTTGCATCATCATGCAGGCGGAAATTCGCCCAGTTTCTTCCAGGTAAATAACGAACTTCAGCAACCCTCGCCAGGCGGACCCACAAATCGTAATCCATGGCAAAATAAAAACTGGGATCCAACGGTCCGACTTGCCGCCATAAAGATGCCCGCCAAAAGGCCGCCTGTTGGGGAATATAAACCCCACCGCGGCGTAAGCGTTGGTAATTTGTTTGCTTGGCATTAAATTTACCAATCACATCCCCACTGGCATCAATAAAATTCACGTCGCCATAAACCAGACCGATCTCAGGATTAGTCTGAAAAAAAGACGCTGCTTCGGTAATGGCTCCTGTCTGATAAGTATCATCTGAATTCAGCCAGGCTAAGATATCACCCTGCGCACGAGCAAAGCCCTTGTTGATGGCATCTGTTTGGCCTTGATCCGGTTCCGAAATCCACCAGGCCAATTGATCTTGATATTTCTGGATGATATCTAAACTGCCGTCCGTAGAACCACCATCTACAATGATGTACTCCAAATTAGGATAATCCTGCTCGAGGACAGACTGAATCGTGGCTTCTAAGTACTTAGCTTGGTTAAAGGATGGGGTAACTATTGAAACAAGTGGATCCATGAGTTAATTTACCTGGTAAAGTTGGTCGACATTATCAATGCCTAAAGCTTGTGTTAAGACTGGGTTATTGAGGCGCTTGGCCCGATAATAAAGCTCCCCCAAACGCCCTAAACCAAGAACACTCAGCATGGAAAAAATTATGCGGTGCCATTCCATCAATGCCGTAGCGGGGTGTAAGCGCAGGGAACGTCCATAAGATTTTAGAGCTGCCCAAGCACGCCCGCCATCGAGTAGATATCGGGCGTCAAAACGGGCGGCGGCGGCTTCAATGGAATTTCTATTTTTATCCAATATCGCTGCCATATCAGGCTTCGTTTTTAACCACCCCAAAATACGGTAGGCTTCTTTGCCAAAACCATCCGCATGGGCGACGTTCTTGGCATCTGCGTGATGACGGGCAAAAGCCCACAATTCCGGAACATGCTGGATACTAGCAGTCTGGGCCATGCGCAGCCAAAGTTCATGGTCCAGCAAATAATGATAGGATGTATCCAAATATCCAGCTTCTTCCAACACAGAGCGGCGCATGAATACAGCCGGTTGACAAATGATCTGGAAAGCCATTAATCCCGCTAAACCCCAATCGCCAAAAATCAAGTCATTCAGTGGCTGCCCATCCTGGTCAAAGGTTACTGCATTACCGTAGACCATACCTAAGTCCGGATTATCATCTAGGATAGAAACGGATCGCTTAATTGCCCCTGGAGCATAGAGATCATCAGAATTCAACCAAGCAATAATCTCCCCTGTGGCACGGCGAAAACCTTTATTAATCGCATCGGCCTGACCTTGATCAGATTCAGAAACCCACCAAGCCAATTGGTGAGCATATTTTTCTATGATCTCTGCACTTCCATCTGTGGAACCACCATCAACGATTATATATTCCAAATCTACGTAGTTCTGTCCCAACACAGATAGGATGGTCTTTTCCAAAAACATCGCTTGATTATAAGATGGTGTAATTATTGAAACTCGAGTCATAAATAGGGCTTTAGGTCAAAACGGACCATTAGAATAATGAGCTGTACTTTACTTTTGGAAATACCTGCAGCTGCCCATCAATAGTTGCGTCTAATACCTGACGCCCCGCTTCTTCATATGCCTGGCGTGCCAACCAATATCCACGTTCAGAGGTATCCAAATCGGGTAACTGCCAGCGAAAACCTTTGCCGAAATATCTGGGATCAAAATGATTGCTGTCATCACCCTGGGAAACAATGGTCGTATTTGGCTTACCCTTGCTAGAAAAGCTGTGATCAACCCCAATCAGGATGGCTTGTTCAAACCCCATATGGAATGCTAATTGCAAACAAATATTCGTAACCGTAGCGCCTTCCCATAAGCGGCCGCGAGCATCAGCCGCGAACTTGGGACCCGTATAGGTCGAGTGCAGGAAAATTGGGCGCTGTGTATTGGTATCCGACAATGGGGGGAAGAATCGTCGCGAGCGCCAGGAAAAAAAGCGCGGCATTTGTAAATCCAAAAAATCATCAATACACTGCTCAATGACGAGATCGTTTACGGATACCAAAAAACTAGTCGAGAAGCCCCAATCATCAAAAGCTAAGTAGATTCGATTCATCCCAAAGGTGTACTCTTTATTTAACTTCGAGATATCGGTATTCTTCAAACTGGGGCCATTGCCGATGATAAAACAGCGTTCCCCTTTGTATTTATCTTTCAAGCCCGTTAATTGGCGCTTGCTTTCAAGCCGCCAGGGATGAAAAGCGGCAACCGGCCACTGCCCGGCACGCTGCAAAGCGTAACGAGCTTCGCTGATAGGCTGCCATAGGGCTGGTGGGAATATACCTTTAATGGTTTGGCGAAAATTAGTCATAGATAGATTATTAAAGACCTATTCAGTGCTCAATCTCACTGTCGCACCGCCATCCACAATCAAGGCCTGCCCGGTCATAAAGGATGATTGCGCGTTATCGGCAAGAAAAACAATCGCTTGGGCAATTTCTTCAGGTGTTCCAATTTTGCCGGAAACCGTCTTATTAGCCAGATTATCCAAACGCTGTGCAATACTCCCATCCCCGGCATGATCGCGACTTAACCCAGCCCGTAACATGGGCGTATCTACTGCACCAGGAAGCAGTGTATTAGCACGAATGGCATCAGGAGCGAATTCTATGGCAATTGCGCGGGTAAGGGCCAACAAGCCGCCTTTGCTAGCCGCATAGGCAGCGATATCCTTCGATGTTTGCACAGCGTGCACTGACGAAATATTTACAATCGCACCTTGGCATTTTTTTAACAGCGGATGGGCCCGTTGAATCCCTAAAAAGACCGAGCGTAAATTAACATCCATGACCGCATCCCAATCGGGAAGTGTGGTTTCGAGAAAAGGCTTAGTGATTTGGTAAGCGGCGTTGTTGACCAGAGCATCCAGTCCATCAGTAAATGCGCTGACCTGCTCAAAAATATCATCCAGTGCTTCAATTTCAGCAATATCCGCTTGAATAAACAAGCCATTTTGAGGGAAAGAACTGCCGTATGCATTTCGGTCTACACCTATCACCCGCCAACCTTTTTCGGCAAACAAGGTCACTGAAGCACGACCAATACCACCTGCTGCACCAGTAATTAATACATTTTTATCCATATTGATTTAAATCCGTTGTGTCTATGCCCAGTCCATCAAGCAAGTTGTGAATGGTGTTCCAATGCACGTGCTCCCAAGCTTTTGGGCTGGAATTAGAATTATGAGGTGCCAACATGACATTATCCATTTTGAAGAGCGGGCAGCCTTCAGGGAGAGGTTCAATTTCAAATACATCCAGTGCAGCCCCAGCGATGATGCCATTTTCAAGGGCTGCGTTCAAAGCATCTTGATCAACAATCGGGCCTCGCGCGGTGTTGATCAGCACGGCGCTGTCCTTTACTAATCCCAAAGTTTCAGCATTAATCAAATGGTGACTGGTAGGATTCAAATCACAATTTACACTGATAAAATCGGATTCGGCAAGCAGCGCTTCAAGCGAAGTCATCTCAATCCCGGTTTCAGCAATAAAATCACCGGGAATTTCGACAATATCGTTTCCTAGCACTTTCATATCAAATGCGCTTGCTTTGCGGGTAACCGCTTTACCAATATTGCCGACGCCGATGATCCCTAATGTACACTCATTCAAGGATCGACCTGGAATTTTTTTCCACTGCCCCGCTTTCATAGCCTTGTCCATCCAAGGTTGCCGGCGGGCAAAGGCCAAGATATAACCGATCACCGTATCGGAAACTGGGATGGTGAAAGCGTTTGGGGTATTGCCGATCTTGATTCCTAGCCGCTCGCAGGCAGTCTGGTCGATTGAATCAATGCCTGTGCCCCATTTGGAAATCACTTTCAAACGCGGCGAGCAAGCTTCTAAAACGGGCGCGGTATAGCGGTCATCACCACAAACCGCGCCATCAAACTGACCTGCATACGATAATAATTGATCTGCTTCCATACGTTCTTTGACGTCAGGAACAATAAGATCCAAGCCATAGCTTTCCATGATAGGTTTAAACCGATCGATGAATGGGATCATATAGGGGGCGGTAAAAAGGATAGTGGGCATAAGGTATCTGGGTTTATTTGCGCATCAAGAAGTCAGTTATTTCAAAATCCAACTCTTCATCGATATCCCACGCTTCCGCAGGGTCGATTTCGAACAACAACGGGCGTTCTCCCAGGCGGTTGCGGCGGGCTAACAGATTTTGGCCGGTAAAAATATAGATACAAGAATTTTCTTCGTAAACCGGGGGTAAGTCTTGGGTTTGGATCAAGACATTCGGGTCATGGTTAATGGGCTGCGTAAATTGGTCCCATAAACGAGTTTGCAATCTGGTTGCCGAAAAGAGTGAATCGAAGGCAGGGAATTGGGATACCAGTGTTTCCAGAGCGTGCGAAATAGTTGCAGCGCGCAGTAATGGGTTGGTGCTGTGTGTTTGTAAATAAAAATCAGCATCAACTTGAGATATGTCATATGCCAATATTTCATTCATCGGAACATCATCGCCACAAAGATCCTTGGGACGATCGATGATTTTCACCATAGGGAAATGCGAACCTAGACCGGCGGCCACATCGGGGCTGTCCGTATTGACAACTATTTCGCTGATTTCAGGAACATCCAACAATGTGCGGATGATGTGATGAAAAAGCGGTACCCCGCCTAAAATTCGGTAATTTTTTCCCGGTACCCGCTGGGAATGGTGGCGCATAGGAACAAGAGCAGCTACTTTTGTCATGGGTGAATTATTTTCGCCTACGATTAACGGTAATCAATGGGCCGCACCTTACGTGGCGCGGGAGTCTTTTCCGATAGAATGCCAGGAGGGTAATAAAATTTTTGATGCAGTTGATGATCAATCTGGCCCGAATACTGATAGCCGCGGTATGTACCCCAATATTGCATCAGCCGGAACCATAGAATGCTGTACCAGTTCCTTTTAAAAACACCGTCCCGCCGCGATTGCAATAAATCGGAGAATGTTGTACTTGTCCACAACCGGAAGAAATTCCAAAGCGAGAAATGGCTGCTTGGCAAAATCTGCTTCATGGCTATCGCTTCTCGGCGATAGCGATTGTATACCTGAGCTGGTAGTTCATCGTGCAGGTGAATGATTTCGGCCTCAGCAGTGTAAGCTACGGCATGACCTTGTTCCATCGCCCAACTACTCCAGGCTAAATCCTCCAAGCCGGTAATATTTTCATCATAAGGGTGCTGCTCCCACAAAGCACGCCGGATGGCAGCGTTGGCATTGTGTGAGAAGGGATGCCCCTGCCTGGTTTGGGAGACATCGGGGAAATACTTGCGGAAGAATTGATGTTCAGAATATTGATTTGTTTCTCCGCCGCGCTGTTTACCGTAGCTGACAGCAACCTCAGGATCATCAAAAGGATTTATCAGCTGCTCCAACCAATCCGGATAAACAGGGTAGCAGTGTGCGCTGATGATAACAACAAATTCACCACTCGCGGCCGCAATGCCCATATTAAGAGAGCGTCCAAAAGTGAAATCTTCCGGGCGAATATGAACAATTTCAACCGAATAATTTGATGCAATGGCTACTGTATCATCTGTGGAGCCAGAATCCACTAAAATAATTTCGACGTTTTTAAGCGTCTGCTTTTTAATGCCGCTCAGCAAACGACCAATCGATTCGGCTTCATTGTATGCTCGAATTACAACCGAGCAGCAAGGGGTCTTACCAGTCATTTGTTTTTTCATAGCCCAGGCGGATTAGTAAATCTCCGGAAATTTCCTTAAAACGAGATTTGTTATCATCTGTGAAGTGTTCACGCCAGTTGCCAGGTTTTCCCTTCCGGAAGGTGCCTGATTTTTGCGGCGCAATCCTAGCTTTGAGAGCTTCAACAGCCTGGCGGCGGGTCAGGTCGGGTTCAAAACCACGCGCTGCAAGATAATCTAACAAGCGCCCTAAAGCTGCATCACGATCAAGGATTAAATCCTCAAATCGCAGGGAAAGTATTTCCGGGCAATCAAGCCAACCCAAATAGGCATCATATCGTTGGCGGACGCTCGAGAGGGCCGGCTCAACAACACCTGCAATTGCGGCATTCAGCCGCTGCTCCATTGAGGTAAGCGTTTCCGTATAATACCGGTGCATACCGTGACCGGCATACAAATCTGTTGCATAAAACACATGCGAGACAAGCATATCACGTGGATCGCGATAGATGAAGATTGTCGCCATTTTTGCAGATGTTAACAGGCTCAAATAAGGTTCGTGCGCATGGAGATAACCATAACGGATATCGCCTGGTCGCATGGCCTGGATATTGGCAAGCACGGCCTCATTGGAAAGCGGATGATTGGCTTCGGATCGGTTCACGGGTGGAAAACCCGGATCAACGAAAGGTCCAAATTGGGTCAGCCCTTCCAATATTTGGGTGAGTAAATGTGACCCTGATTTCGGCATCGCATTGCCAAAAATGATGGGCGAGCTAGTAAGCCGCTTCGGGCCCCATTTTAATGCCGTCCCTGTTCGCCGTGCCCCCCAGCGAATCATCTTCAGACCACGTTTAGCTGAAAAATAATATTTCATTCTCCATCCGGCAGCATAAATGAATCATCACCCAAAATACCGTTAACCAAGACCTGAGTGACAGTGGAATTCTTTTGCAGGAAATCTTGCCATGAGACAGATTTTAACTGCACAAAGCCAGGGGATGGGTGTGCTTCAAGAAACTCATCAAAAGATAGTGAAACTCTAAAAAACTGGTAATATAAAAATTTCCGTGCGTTGATTTTGTGATCGGGATGCAATTCTATTTCATCAGCCCTTAAAAAATGCTCAGCAGTCTGATAGTAATTCTCTGCTGAATCTGGGATGAAAACGGTGTCGTATTGTGTGTACCGGGCGCGGCCGCCGCAAAGTACCGGAGTGTCTAATAACGTACCCTCAAGTCCAATGGAAGAGTTATAAACCATGACAAATTTGGAACGCTGGATAAGATCATAGGAACTGAGCGGTTCGTGTGCATCGACAAAGATAACATTCGGTAATTCGGTTACTTTGTTACGTAAGACCCAATTACTGACACTCTCCTGACTGACTTTGGATACGCGCTTCTCATCAGGATGAGCACGAATCACGAAAAGGGTCTCTGGGTGTAAACGGATGAGATCAAGGGTTTGATCCAGCCATGCAAACATGTGGGGGAAAAGTGTGTTGGCATGCACCTGGCTGGTATCAAATACAACATTGGTAAAAACAGGCACGATTTGTGAAAAATCCGCCGCCCTGGCTAAAAAGGATTCGTCTAAGCCATTGATTTCCGGCCAAAATCGAATCCCGGCCATGGTGAACTCGCCCTTAAGGCGCCGGCTTAAATGGGCGTCCAATTGGGCGTTTTGTTCTGGAGAGAGCTCGAAATTTTCAGGGATTTGAATAGGATATGCCGTAGCTTGTTGATCGGTAAAGAACGCCGAAAACGGCTGGAATCCAACTTCGTGTGTGATCACCCGTAAACCACGCTGTTTTGCTATCCATCGTGCTGTCGCCTCAGGGAACATGATGCCATTGAAAACAATCACCAACGCAGGGTCAACCTGATCTAAAAAATGCTGAAACTCAACAGCTACCCTATAAGCTGATTGGATATATTCCCGGAAGAGAAAACGCGTGGGTGAATCATCTTTCAGGTGGTGCAGCCGAAGTGCCCAACGCAGTCCGGAAAGTGTAAGTTGGCCTAATGGAATTTTGTCATCAGAATCGGGCAGGGCGTATTCGAAGGCAGCAAGCTGCGAAATATTGAGCCCTTCAAGAGCTTTGGCTAAATTATCGTTACGTTGATACTCAAACCAATGTACTGGCGCAGATACCAATAATTTTTTTGACAGCGCGATGCATGATTTGCAGGGAGGTGGTTCAGAAGAATCCTTGCGGTTTGTGCCCAACACACACCGGCTCATGCCTGCCTGGCAGGCAAAATGTACGACGGGTACCCCAGCAAGCTGCAAACTCCAAGAGGATAATAAGGCAAAAGCAGCATTTTGGCTGAAGTCGGACAGACGGGTTGATGCATTGAACATAGCGACAGGACGCTGTCCAACATTATTTGGCGAGTGTTTTATAACCTGTCGATTCAGGTTATAAATTCGCCATTCACGCTGTATACGCAGCCAAGCATTTTCGATACGGCGTCTGATGCTCAATTGAGGAATTCCTTTAATATGCGCCATAAATGAAAGGAAAACTACCCGCTCTTTTGCGCTTTAAAATAAGCATCCGAAAGGCGGTTGATGGCAATGAAAAATCCTTCTCCCCCACGCTGATGCCCACGCCAAATTTCAGGGATCATGGTTCCATGATAATCTTTGACAACACCAAAGAATTTTACCCAATCGATATTCCCATCCCCGATTTGCAATCCTTCGCCATCTAATCCAGAAGCATCCGAAAGATGGAGATGAGAAACATAAGGCAGTATCAATTCCACTTGCTCATAAAAATCCACACCCGACCAGTTGCAATAAAGTTTATGATGGGATGTGTCGTAACAAGTTTTCAGGTTCATGCTTTCTAAAAAGTCACGAATCTCCACCATATCCATAAATGCGTTAGTCAGCCATTGACCGCCAAAATACCAGGGATGAGGGGGTAAGTTTTCCAAGAGCAGCTCAACATCCGTGAAATCTAATTCTTCAACTGATCGTCGTAAATTATCATAAAGGCGCTTTCGATCGCTAATTGGTTGATCAAGGCTAGCTGCGCCAGGGTGAACGATCATCTTAGGGATGCCGTTGAAATGAACAGCCATTTCACGGGTAACATTTAATGAACGCTGCATCAAAGCCACAGAGGCTGCCCGGTGATCTTCGTCAAATGCGCAGATATCCACCAAATGGTTTGACCAAAACTCTGGTGCATGAACCACTAACTGCATATCAAGATCATCCCCAGGATATGGCACATCTAAATCCTTGTCTGTGAAATGGAATTCAAGCATCGGCGGATTGTAAGGTAGCATTTTTCGAAAATCGTTGAAACGAACAACCAGGCCCCAATCCATAGGTAAAGTATGCTCAATATCCAGAGAAACTTTCTGGCCAAGATCGCGATCTAGAAAGGGTTCATCCACTTCAATAACCCGTTCGGCTACTCGACCAACAAGATCAATATAACGCTGCGGTGATAATCCCTGACCAGGTCCTTTGACGGTGATCATTTCTCGGGTGATTTCGTCACCTGGCTCAATTAGCTGCGTGGCAACCAGACTCTTGGCTAAGACTTCACGATTAAGAATCTCACCCATGGTAAAGAATTTTTCTGTTCCCGTCCCCATGGCCTGCTCAACTTGACGAATATCGCGCACTAATTTATCAAATCCATGGGGCTCTAAGCTGGCCGCATGGTCCGGACCGTTCATCGTCCGGTCGAGGGTGATATGACGCTCAATAATACTTGCGCCTAAAGCCGCAGCGACTGTAGATACAGAAATACCCCGCTCATGCCCAGAATAACCCACCGGAACGCCAAACTCGCGCAAGCGATCCATAAAACGCAAATTAATATCACCAAAAGCGGCTGGATATGCGCTGTTGCAGTGCAGCAGCGCGAAATCCGCTTTTCGTTCTTGCAAGAACTCTACCGTGATCAACACCTCTTCCCAACGAGACATACCCGTAGAGACGACAATCGGTTTGTCCTTTTGGATTAAGTAATCGATCAATGGCAGGTTGATCATATCGGCAGAAGCAACTTTATATGCAGGAACACCTAACGATTCTACAAAATCAGCACTATCCTCATCGAAAGCTGAACACATGAAAGTAATATCTTTTTGTTCACAATAGGCAACAATTCTATGGAAGTCTTCATCAGAAAGTTCCACTTGCTGTAAGATTGGCAAAAGGTAATTTAAGTTTTTCTCGCCAACATTGGCATTATCCAAAAATTTCTGGGGGTAAAGCCGTTTCAGATTACGTTTCTGGAATTTAACAACATCAGCTCCTGCACGCGCAGCAGCATCTATTAATTGCAGAGCATAATCTAAAATACCATTATGATTGACACCAATTTCGGCAATGATATAAGCCGGATGCCCATCACCAACCAAGCGGTTACCAATTTTCATTTCAGGCATTTATAACTCCATTATTGAAAAGCCTAAATCTTTTAGGGAAACTTCTCCATTGGTAATCAAACGCTCTGCTCGCGCCCAATCATCAGGAGAATCAATATCAACCCACTCCGAAGGATCAATAATAAGGGGCAGAATACGATCCCCAGTCATAGAATTTTTCAACAAAATCGTATCCGTCCAAGCCGCGTCCACATAACCGGTTTGCCAATAAACTTCCGGCAGCGCTTGCCGAGGCTGATTATAGGGTTCATTTTCAATACCCAATTCTCTCCCAAGCGGTTTCATGATCCCATCTGTGCCAATGCGCCACATCTTGAAGGGATTCTGAAAAGGGGCACATACTGTGCGAACAGCATCTGCATCTGGATGTTCAATCAACCGTAATACGGACTGGTCGATATGCCAAACTCTCCTAAATGGTGAAGTTGGTCGCAGTTGGACAACAATATCTGGGTGGTAATCTTCATGTTCTGCCAGCCAGGTTAACGCATGTTGATAAACTGGTAAATCAGGCGTGCCGTCTTGGGCATGAATGTCAGGTCGGATGAAAGGGGTTTCAGCGCCATAGAGGCGTGACACAGCCGCGATTTCATCATCATCTGTGGACACAATCACACGGGTGATGGTTCCGGCAGCTAACCCGGCCGCGATGCTGTATGCAATCAACGGGTAACCGGCGAAATCAATGATATTTTTGCGTGGGATTGACTTTGATCCACCGCGTGCGGGAATCAAGGCTAGTACTTCAGTTTGTTTCATTGAAAACAGCTTTAGGGGAGTGAATAAATTTCGTCTGTGGACTTACCAGGTCGTCCAACCGCCATCTACGATCAAATTTGCCCCGGTCATATACTTAGATGCATCAGAAGCCAGGAAAAGCAGAGCGCCGTTCATCTCATCTTTTTCAGCCATGCGACCAAGAATCGATCGGGCGGCATAAGCATCCAAAAATTCATCATCATGGTCGTTATATACACCACCCGGTGTCAACGTGTTAACCCGAATATTTTTTCCAGCGTAATAAGCAGCCAGATATTTGGTTAATCCCAGGGTGCCGGCTTTTGTGACCGTGTAATAAACGGGTTTAAATTGAGGCGACTGCCCATCGCGCTGATACAAGCGTTGATCGGGAGCAGCAACCCCATACATGGATGCTATGTTGATGATTACACCACTCTCTTGCTCTAACATAGGTACCACAGCAGCCTGACTGACTAAAAACATGCCGGTCAGATTAACATCAAGTGCTTGCCGCCATAATGCCAGGGGGAAATCTTCAAAAGCGCCCGATTGGGTTTGGTGAGTGTGGGGATCAAATTTAGGATCGAGTGCGGCACTATTGACCAATATATCAACGCCGCCAAAATGCTCGATTGTGGCATCAATCATTTGGGCCACCGAACCAACTGCGGTGACATCCGTTTGCACGGCGAGAGCACGCAGCCCACGCTGTTTAAGTGATCCTGCAAGTTCCTCGGCAGCAGCGCCATTCATATCAGCAATCGTGACTGCCGCCCCAGCTTCAGCAAGCGTGCGGCAGAACTCA
>JBDLJO010000054.1:0-12825 GCA_039714275.1 Chloroflexota bacterium
CCATCACGATAAGCATGGTATTCTGATCCGATCTGATAAACCATACCGCGCTGATCACGAATATGCCGGAAAAGGCGGGAGCTGATCCCGCCTCCGAGTATGTTATTCATAATATGCATACCGTACCGGTCTGGGTTTGCATAAGGGTAAGCCTTGAGTCCTATTGAGAAATAAACTTGTGATACCGGCATATGCTCAATGACCACACCGCCTTGATGCACAAGCGGAGGGCGGTTGCGCGGTGGTGATGCGCCCAACATGCGCCAAAAAGAATCCCGAACCTGAGCGACAAAATCATCATGGTCGACATTGCCAGAAGCAGAGATGATTATTCTGTCGGGGAGATAGTTTTCGTAAAAGAAATAGATCGCATCCTCGCGGGTCAACCCTTTTAAAATCTCTGGGTTGCCTGCTGTCGGACGTCCCAGGGGGTGGGATGACCAGCTGTGCTTCTTCAGGAGCGTGTTCAAACGCTCTTCTGGAGAATCACGTCCTAATTCTATTTCTTGTAAGATGGCGTTCTTTTCTATCTCCAGGCTTTCCGCGGGAAAAATGGAGTTGAGGAAAATATCACCCAACAGCTCGAGGGCATAAGTACGGTGGTCATCGAGTACTGTAGCATAGAAAATTGTGTAATCTCTGGTGGTGAATGCGCCGAAATTACCTCCGGCGGAGTCCATAAAACGGCCGATCTGTTTTGCATCGCGACTGCCGGTTCCCTGGAAGATAAGGTGTTCAACCAAATGGGCCAAACCACTTTGTTCTGGAGTCTCGTCTTGGGGTCCAGCATCAACCATAATACCAATGGCGATGGAGCGCATTTCTGGCACCTTTTCAGTAACTACTCGTATGCCATTCTCCAAGATTGTCTTCCGGTACATTTGTTTTCCTGCGGTTTAAACAGCCCTGTTAACGGGTCGCTTAATATGAAGAGTACAATAATAATCAAAGGTGCATGATTATAACCCTTTTTACCTCCACCTCTGTTAACGATTGTGATAGGATTAAATTGGTAGGTGTGTTTCAAGTGATGCAAAAAATATCCATTTTTAGGACCCGATTGAGGTGGTTTTTATCCATTTGCTTGAGACTACAATTTGTATAAATGTTATCTAAATAAATTTCCCGCACCTGCGATATAATACCGTTCAGGAGAAAATATGGAAGAACGCATACAAAAAATTATGGCCCGTGCAGGGATCGGATCCCGACGGGGATGTGAAAAAATGATCGCCAAGGGCGAGGTGATGGTCAACGGTCAAATTGCGACCCTTGGCATGAAGGCCAATCCTAAAAAGGATCGGATCGAAGTCAACGGTCAAGTTATCAAAGCGCCTGAATCGTTCAAATATATTGCGCTTTATAAACCGCGCGGCGTGATTTCATCTGCGAAGGCACAAGATGATCGCCGAATCGTGCGCGACCTGATCGATGAGCCGGGTCATATCTACCCGGTCGGACGATTGGATATCGACAGCGAGGGCCTGATCTTAATGACCAACGATGGTGAATTAACCAACCGCCTCACCCATCCCCGATACGGTCATGAAAAAGAATACAAAGTATTGGTCACCCGACAGCCCGACACAAGACAATTAACTGCCTGGAAAAAAGGGGTGGTATTGGAAGACGGTCAGCGAACAGCTCCGGCGCGTGTGCGGGTGCTGTCTTCTCATGGCAAGGGTACCTGGCTGCGCGTGATTCTACGCGAGGGGCGTAACCGCCAAATCCGTGAAATGGGGCAATTAACCGGATTACCTGTACACAAGATCATCCGTGTGCGCATCGGCACGCTGCTGCTGGGAAAGCTGAAACCCCGCCAATGGCGTTACCTGACGGCCAAAGAAATCCAAGACCTGAAATCATCCAAGCCCTATAAGCCCCGGCAACGCGCTAAAAAACGCCGCTGAAGTCAGCGGTTTATGCAGCTATAGGCAGTAAAAAAATACCAAACCAAACCAACTCCCCTTTTCCACAAAGGTATTCAAACTTGAGGAGAAGTTATGCTAGACACAGAACAACAGCAATCATCCTGGCTTGATCGTCCCGTCTTCACCAATCTGACCATCAATTGGGAAGCACTGATCTTTGCCGGTATCATCATCATCGCGATCATAACCCGCTTTTATGATCTAGAAACTCGTGTCAT
This sequence comes from Chloroflexota bacterium, assembly GCA_039714275.1. GTDB lineage: Bacteria > Chloroflexota > Anaerolineae > Anaerolineales > UBA11858 > JBDLJO01. Next base: position 2,150 of record JBDLJO010000054.1, read on the forward strand.
GAGTCATGACGAGAACTCGCATGTGTACTACGCCTGGCGGCTTTCTGAGGGCGAAGGCTATCAACACAACCCGATGACTCATGGCCCGATGCAGTTTCATATTGTTGCCCTCTCTTACTTTATTTTCGGCGATAATGATTTCACCGCCCGTATCCCGGCTGCAATTTTTGGCATCGCGATCGTGGCATTTTTATGGTATTACCGGCGCTATCTCGGACGAGCGGGGACATTAATCGCCGCTGCCCTGATGGTGATTTCCCCCTATATGCTTTTCTACAGCCGGTATGTGCGCAATGATGTCTTTGCGGCACTCTTCGGCTTGGTGATGATCTGGTCCATCTTGCGCTATCTTGAAACCGGGGCCGCGCGTTATACCTATTGGTTAACGGGTGTGGCCATGCTGCATTACATAACTAAAGAAACATCGTTTATCTACTCGGCTCAGGCGCTTCTTTTCTTGGGTTTGCTTTTCGTATATCAAGTTACACAAGATCGCTGGCATAATCCCGGCCAGCGTAAATCTTTCTTATTCGCGCTTATAGCTGCTTTTGCACTGCTGGCAGCTGGGATAGGACTGGGCAGCACAATTCCAGCTCCAGTTATTGGGGATGCAGCAGCAGAAGTTGTCGAGACTGCCAGTATGCCGCTTCAAGTACTGCTGCCTTTTGGACTCAGCGTTTTAGCCATCGGAGCTGCATTGTATTTCGTGATTCGAGGCTATACCTGGAAGCGGCTTCGGGAGCAGCGCGCCTTCGGTCTGATCATCCTGCAGATGACCCTGATCCTGCCGCAGTTAGCACCGCTGCCGATGAACTTGATCGGATGGAATGCCACAGATTACAGTACCCAGGGCATGGTGCAAACGGGTGTCTTTGTGGTGATTCTTGCGCTGATAGGGGCGGCGGTTGGGATGGCCTGGAACCAGCAAACCTGGCTGACCAATGCTGCCATTTTCTACATCCCCTTCACGCTTTTCTACACAACATTCTTTACCAACGGATCCGGGTTCTTTACCGGCCTGGTGGGATCCCTGGGTTACTGGCTCGAACAGCAGGGAGTCGAGCGCGGCAGTCAGCCGTGGTATTACTATCTCTTCCTGCAAATTCCCATTTATGAATATCTACCCTTTTTGGGGTCGGTGCTGGCTGGCTATTTTGGACTGCGCATCAAAAAGAATGCACTGCCCAAGGTGGAGGATGAAACTGAATTGGCAGTTGATGCCGAAATGGCCGTTGATGCCGAATTGGCAGTTGATCTCGATCTCTCAGATGAACCTTCAATCCAACAACCAGCCCCGGTACTCGGTTTATTGGGCTTTTGGGCTGTCACCAGCATTATCGCTTATACGATAGCTGGCGAGAAAATGCCCTGGCTGACCATGCACATCGCTTACCCGATGATCTTACTGACCGGCTGGAGCCTGGGCAAGCTGGTTGAAAGCATCGATTGGGGCGCCGCCCGCACTCGAAATGCGCTGCTGACGATCACCCTAGCCATCATTTTCCTGGTTGGCCTTAAATCGGTTTTCGGCGCGCTTTCCGGTACAGAAAAACCTTTCCAAGGCCAAACTTTAGAACAGCTCAGCCATACCAATGCCTTTATTACGGCGCTGTTGATCAGTGTCGCCAGTGCTTTCGGATTGAGCAAACTGATTCCCAAATGGGAAACGGCGCAGTTGGGGCGCCTGATGCTGCTGACATTCTTTGGCTTATTGAGCCTCCTGACTGCCCGGGCAGCTTTCCGGGCGGCCTATATCAACTATGATTATCCGCTGGAATACCTCGTTTATGCACATTCAGGGACCGGGCCGAAAACAGCCCTGGCCCAGATCGAAGAACTCTCCCGGCGGACGACGGACGGGCTCAACATGATGGTGGCTTACGACGACGAGAACACCTATCCCTACTGGTGGTATCTGCGCAACTACAAAAATCACAAATACTTCGGCGCCAGTCCAACCCGCGAGCTGCGTGAGGCGCCAGCCATCCTGGTCGGCGACAATAACTTCGATAAACTTGAACCTGTGGTCGGCAATGCTTATTATCAATTCGATTATATTCGCATTTGGTGGCCCAACCAGGACTACTACACGCTGCTGTGGGCAAATATCGAGTCAGAACACATCCGAGAAAACTCCCCCAATGCTCCAGCGATGACGGTTTGGGATTATTTGGGACGCGTTTGGGGCCATATCAGCCCCTTCTTTACCAACCGAGATGTGCGCAGCGCAATCTGGCAAATTTGGTTGAATCGTGATTATGATGAGTACGCCGCCATACGTGGTACAGATATGAGTTTGCAAAATTGGCAGCCATCTGACCGCATGCGCCTATATGTGCGTAAAGATGTTGCCGCTCAAGTCTGGAATTATGGGGGTGGTGAACTCTTGACTGACGAGGATATTTTCAAGGACCCCTATGAGGGCAAAGAGATATCTTTAGCCGCTGAGTTAAGCATCGGCAAGCCAGGCAGTTCATCAGGTGAATTCAATATGCCGCGCGACCTGGCTTTTGCCCCGGATGGCAGTATTTATGTCGCCGATACGGGCAACCATCGCGTGCAGCATCTCAGCCCCGATGGCGATACCCTTGAAATCTGGGGGAGCTTCGCCGACAGCGCGGTTGGCTCCGCTCCCGGGGGCACCTTCTACGAGCCCTGGGGAATCGCAGTCGGACCTGAGGGTAATGTGTATGTGACGGATACCTGGAATCACCGGGTGCAGAAATTCAGCGCCGAGGGTGATTTTATTACCCAGTGGGGCAGTTTTGGCCAAGCTGAAACCAGCACGGCATTCTGGGGTCCGCGTGACATTGTGGTTGATTCTGACGGCCGCGTTTATATTACAGATACCGGCAATAAACGCATTGCGGTATTTGATTCTGACGGCGTTTTCATCACCGAGTTTGGCGAAGCGGGCATGCTTGAAGGGCAGTTCGATGAGCCGGTGGGTCTGGCAGTGGATGCCGATGGTAAGGTATATGTCGCCGATACCTGGAATCACCGGGTGCAGGTTTTTGCCCCTGATACCAGCGGTGAGGTCTATACGATGGTTAACTCCTGGGAGTTGGAGGCCTGGTATGGTCAATCGCTGGACAACAAGCCTTACCTGACCGTCGACAGCCTGGGCCGCGTCTTCGTGGGTGATCCCGAGGGTTATCACATCCTGGCATTCGATGCCCAGGGCAGTTTCGAGCAGTACTGGGGTTATTACGGTACCGACCCACAAGACCTATCCGGCTTGAATCTACCTGCCGGCTTAGCCGTTGACCCTGATGGCAAGTTATGGGTTGCTGACGCCGGGAACCACCGCATCCTGCGTTTTGATGTGCCCGAAGTCGTTGAAGAAGTCACTGAACCTGAATAGGTTTGATTTCCTTGATGAATCTTCCCCAACCCATATAAGGATATGGTTACCGGGAACAGCTAGCACCTAATCATTAGAGACGCTCAATTACCAGACCAAGAGCGTCTCTTTTTTTTTAAACACTGCCAGGCGGCAGCCCCATCAACGAGCACGAAAATGACTTTGGTCTACTTATGCAACGATTATTATTTCTTAATCCTGATTTCATCTAATTTTGCTAGAATTTCGATAAAGTTACTCTAATTCGTTGTATTGAGGTGGTACCATGACCAACAATATTCACCCCCGTGAAATTACACCCGAACGTGATTATTTATCACGGCGGGATTTTCTGAAAAGTATCGGCATCGTCAGCGCCAGCGCGGCTGTTCTGGCAGCCTGTGCAGAAATTACCCCTCCCCTGCCAACCGAAGCAGCCCCGGATTCAGAATCAGCTTCTGGAGCAGCCGGTGGCGCGGAAATGGATCAGTTAGGCGCCCAGACCACTGATTACGAAGATGTGACCAACTACAATAATTTTTACGAATTCACAACCGATAAACAAAAAGTGGCCAAAGTTGCCCAGGGATTAAATAAATCAGCCTGGGAAATCTCGGTAGGCGGTCTGGTCGAGAATCCAAAGAAATATACGATCACTGAAATGAATCAATTTGGGGTTGAAGAACATATCCATCGCATGCGCTGTGTGGAAGGTTGGTCGATGGTCATTCCCTGGTTGGGTTTTCCGCTGAACCGTTTGCTGGCGGATACCAAGCCAACCCCGGAAGCAAAATATGTGCGCTTCGAAACCCTCTACGATCCCAATCTCTTCCCCGGTCAGAGTGACTATCCCTGGTACCAATGGCCCTATATTGAAGGCCTGCGCATGGACGAAGCCATGCATGACCTGGCGCTGATCTCAACCGGTCTTTACGGCAAAGATTTGCTGCCCCAAAATGGCGCGCCGATCCGGTTGGTAGTACCGTGGAAATACGGCTTCAAATCAATAAAATCGATCGTAAAAATAGATTTGGTCGCCGAGATGCCCGTCTCCCTTTGGATGGCGGCGGCACCCAATGAATACGGTTTCTATGCCAACGTCAACCCCCATGTCGATCACCCGCGCTGGTCACAAGCGACTGAACGGCGGGTGGGAGAATTCAGCCGCCGGGATACATTGATGTTCAATGGTTACGACGAACAGGTAGCTCATCTGTATCAGGACATGGATTTAAAGTCGAATTTTTAGCTGAGAATCGGGAAAATATGAAAAACAAAACACTGGGTTTTCAGCCGCTCCAAACCCTCACTCACCTCGCTGCACTGACCCCATTGGGATTGATGGTCTTGGACTTCGCCACCCAGAATTACGGACCCGAACCAATCAATGAGTTCACCCTGCGCACCGGAAAAGCAGCCCTGGTCATCCTGCTGCTCTCGCTGGCCTGCTCACCCATTGGGAGGGTGTTCAATTACAAAAAACTGCTGCGTTTGCGGCGTCCCTTGGGACTCTACAGTTTCCTCTACGCAAGCATTCACTTTGCCATTTTTATCGGGGTTGATTATTTCTTCAACTTCAATCTGATCAAGGATGCTTTACTCACCAAACGCTATGCCATCGTTGGTCTGACAACCGGGTTGATACTATTAATATTGGCGATCACATCCACCCGGGGATGGCAGCGCCGTCTCAAGGCAAATTGGAAGCGGCTGCATCGCTTGGCCTATGTGGCCGGGATTTTGGCCGTCGTCCATTTTATTTGGCTGGTCAAACCGGGGGTATCCCAACCCTGGTTCTTTGCGATCATTTTGACGGCACTGCTGCTGATGCGCATCAAAGGATTTGATCGGTGGATCAAATCCAGGATGAGCAAAACACCCCCTCTTCAGGCTGGTTAATCGTTAAAAGGAACCCCTGACATGGTATAATGCCCCCGCATTTAATAAGCTCCAAAAATTGTTTACATGGGAGTATTAGACCATTATGAAGTTACATGAGTACCATTCAAAATTAATTTTCGCCGAGTACGGCGTACCCATTCCAAAGGGAAAAGTAGCGGCTACCGCAAGTGAGGCAAAGCAAATCGCCCGAGAACTTGGTGGCCGCGTTATCATTAAATCGCAGGTGCTGGTCGGTGGGCGCGGCAAGGCTGGCGGCATAAAATTAGCCAATACACCGGATGAAGCCGAAGACCTGGCTGCCCAGATCTTAGGGATGGAAATCAAAGGACTGCCAGTACGTAAAGTGCTGGTAGATGAAGCTTCCAATATCGAAACTGAAATTTATTTGGGCATCACCAATGACCGCGCCGCCCGGCGCCCGGTGATGATGGCTTCCGCCGCCGGTGGTGTTGATATTGAAGAAGTGGCTCGCGAAACCCCGGAAAAAATCATCAAAATCCTGATCAACCCTATCATGGGTTTGCAAAGCTACCAGGCACGTGATTTAGCTGCGGGTATTGACCTGCCCCGTAAACATTGGCGCGCTTTTGCCAAAATTGCCAATGGTCTTTGGGATGCATATCGACACAGTGACGCTGATCTCGCCGAGATCAACCCCTTGATCATCACAGCTGAAGACGAGTTACTTGCTGTTGATGGCAAAATGGTATTGGACGATAACGCGCTTTTCCGCCACCCAGAATTGGCCGAGAAACGCGATCTCGATGTTGAGGCTAAAGCAGAAACTGAAGCCCGTTTACATGATCTTTCATTTATTAAATTAGACGGCAATATCGGTTGTATGGTCAATGGTGCCGGATTGGCCATGACCACGATGGATGTCATTAAACTCTTTGGCGGCGAACCGGCAAATTTCCTGGATATTGGTGGTGGTGCAAACGCTGAAAAAGTTGCCGCCGCTTTCAGGATCATACTATCTGATTCCAATATCGAAGCTGTATTGATCAATATCTTTGGTGGTATTACTCGCGGTGATGAAGTTGCTCGCGGTATTTTATCCGCCATCGAAGAAGTCAAACCTGATGTTCCCATGGTTGTCCGTCTGGTGGGAACCAACGCAGAAGAAGGCCGTCAACTCTTAGCGGATGCCGATATGGTGACTGCAGAAACGCTGGCTGATGCAGCCAAGAAAGCAGTTGCTGCCGCGAAGGAAGGCAAATAGACATGAGCATTCTAATCAATAAAAACACGAAAGTAATTGGACAAGGCATTACCGGCCGCGAAGGGTTGTTCCATGCCCGAACAATGGTTGAATACGGCACCAACCTCGTAGCTGGCGTCACCCCTGGCAAAGGCGGTGAGTGGATTCTGGATGGCAAGGTACCGGTTTTCGATTCGGTCAAAATAGCTAAAGAAGCCACCGGCGCCACCGCAACGATGATCTTTGTTCCGGCTCGATTTGCTGCCGATGCGATGTTTGAAGCAGCGGATGCCGGGATTGAATTAATTGTTACCATCACCGAGGGCGTCCCAGTACAAGACATGATGCGGGTGCGTGACTATTTAGATCAAAAAGGCATCCGTCTGGTAGGGCCTAATTGCCCCGGACTGCTGACCCCCGGTGAGTGCAAAATCGGCATTATCCCGGGAGATATCGCCATCCAGGGCAATGTGGGTGTGGTTTCCCGTTCAGGAACCCTGACCTATGAAGTGCTCTACGCGCTAAAGACTTTGAATATGGGCGTCAGCACTTGTGTTGGCATTGGCGGTGACCCGATCAACGGCACCAACTTCATTGACGCGCTGCGGCTGTTCGAAGAAGATCCCCAAACCGAGAAAATCGTCTTGATTGGAGAGATCGGCGGTACGGATGAGGAAAAAGCAGCAGAGTTCATTGCCAACAACGTGACCAAACCTGTGGCCGGTTTTATCGCCGGACAAACTGCCCCTCCCGGAAAACGCATGGGACATGCAGGCGCTATCGTTCAGGGCGGCACCGGCCTGGCTGTTGATAAAATCAAAGCTTTAGAGGCCGCCGGGGTACGCATGGCTAAACATCCTGAAGAAATCCCCACGCTTTTCTAAAACAAAGCCTATCATCGTTCTAGAATCAAAAAACGCTCCTTTTTCAGGAGCGTTTTTTCGTTTGGTAAATACGCTGACTATTTACTTGCAGCAGCGACAAAAGCTACCGCTTCACCAACTGTCGTAATTTTCTGAGCATCTTCGTCAGAAATTTCGCTGCCAAAGGCTTCTTCAAATTCCATGATCAGCTCAACCAAATCCAGGGAATCGGCTTCCAGATCTTCACGGAAACGGGATTCCGGTTTAATTTCACTTTCGTCAACATCTAATAATTCAGCAATAATTGTTTTGATTTTTGCCAGAGCTTCGTCACTCATGATAGGTTCCTCCACGAACTATGTTTGCGGCCAAACGGCCTTTCCGAATTTACCTCGAAAATATCTGATAATTTTAAAGCGCATCTCTGCAATTTGTCAACAGTTGTGTTGACAGGCCCAAATCAGGCTGGTAATATAACCTCACTCCAAAGGAACACCTTAAAATGTCTAAAGTTACGCCAACAAGCGCTCGGAAAGCGGACCACATCCAGATAAATTTAGAGAAAGATGTACGTTCCGGTCTGACAACAGGACTGGAACGTTATCATTTTATCCATCAAGCGCTCCCTGATCTGAATCTTGAAAATGTTGCGCTCGATCTGACGCTCTTTGGACGCCATCTCCAAGCCCCAATCCTGATATCATCGATAACTGGCGGGACTGAGCATGCCGGGGAAATCAACCGCATCCTGGCGGCGGCCGCGCAGGAAACCGGGATCGCGATGGGGCTTGGCTCTCAGCGAGCCGCTATCGAAGACCCCGACTTAGCACCAACCTTTCAGGTGAGAGATGTCGCCCCCGACATTCTATTATTTGCCAATTTGGGTGCGGTGCAGCTAAATTACGGTTACGGCGTTGAGCACTGTCAACAGTCAGTGGATATGATCGAAGCGGATGCGCTCTTCCTGCATTTAAATCCGCTCCAAGAAGCCGTGCAGCCCGAAGGTGATACCCGGTTTGCCGGTTTGGTGCATAAAATTGAGGCACTGTGCAAAGCGCTGCCAGTTCCGGTGATCGCCAAAGAAGTTGGCTGGGGCATTTCCGAGCAAGCCGCGCAGGATCTCCACAACGCGGGGGTGGCCGCCATTGATGTAGCCGGGGCTGGCGGGACATCCTGGTCTCAGGTAGAAATGCACCGCGCTGAAAATGAGAGTCAGGCCCGCCTGGCAGCCGCATTTATAGACTGGGGCATACCCACGGCTGATTCCATCCAAAACATTAAGCGCCGCGTTCCTGAGATGCCGATCTTTGCATCTGGCGGCATACAGACCGGTGTAGAAATCGCCAAGAGTATCGCTCTGGGCGCATCCCTGGGTGGATTAGCTGGACCTTTCCTCAAAGCTGCCAGTATCAGCTTAGAGGAAACCATCCAATTGAGCCAAGAAATTCAACGCGAAATCCAGGTCGTCATGTTCGCCGCTGGCGCAGGGGATATCGATACCCTCCAAAAAACTCGTCTCATCCAGACTCCCTGACAAAACTACCTTATGTCGCTAGATAAACTTACGAAAATCTATACGCCTGCCATCGAAAGTGAACTAAAAAATGCCGTTGCCCGCATCAATGGACCTGGGCTTGGTGAGCTGCATGATATGATGCGCTACCACCTGGGTTGGATTGGTGAAGGTGCCGGTGCAAAAGCGCGCGGCAAACGGATTCGACCTCTGATCGTGCTGCTGACCACGGCATCGGCGGGTGGTGATTGGGAGAGAGCATTGCCAGCCTCGGCAGGTATTGAGCTGGTGCACAATTTCTCGCTCATTCATGATGATATTGAAGATAACAGCCCGCTGCGGCGGGGCCGCCCAACCTTATGGAAGAAATGGGGAGTTCCTCAAGCAGTTAATGCGGGTGATGCCATGTTCAGTCTGGCTCACTTAGCGCTTCAACCTATGGAAACCACATCCCCAACGGTGAACACGCTGCAAGCTGGACGCGTGCTGCAGCAAGCCTGCCTGACGCTGACGCAAGGTCAGTATTTGGATATCGCTTATGAAGATCGCGAAGATCTATCGATCGAGGATTACTGGCCGATGGTAAGCGGTAAAACTGCCGCCCTCCTGGCAGCCTGCACCGAATTAGGAGCGCTGGTCGCTGAAGCAGCGCCTGCAACCCGGGAGGCTTACAGCAATTTTGGACGCCATCTGGGGCTGGCTTTCCAGGCGCTGGATGATATTCTTGGTATTTGGGGAGAATCAGAGCATATCGGAAAATCGACAGCCAGTGATCTGGTAGAGGGGAAAAAATCGCTGCCGGTTTTATTTGCACTAAAACAGGGTGGCATCTTTGCCAAACGCTGGCATCAAGGTCCGATTGAATTGGAGGAAGTACCGATCCTGGCCGCCCAACTTGAAGCAGAAGGCGCACGGTCGTACACCATTAATGAAGCCAGCCGTCTGACCGATCTAGCCTTAGCGTCATTGGATGAAGCTAACCCGGGTGGAGATGCCGGGGATGCGCTGACAACCCTGGCTAAGCAACTTTTGCGCCGGGAAGAATAGGTATTAGACAAAACGCATAAAAACTTGATTGCCCAATAAACGCCCGCGCGGGGTGAGACGCAGGGTGTTTGCAGTACGGGTTAATAGCCCCAACTCGATCAAATGCTCAATTTCATCCCCGTAGATATCATCTACCGGGCGTCCAAAACGTGCTTCAAAGTTTTGGGTTGAAACGCCTTCCTGGGTCAGGCGTAATCCCATGATCATAGTTTCAGCAATTTCAGTTTCACTATCTATAGGGGTCAGCGAAGATGTCGCGGGAGTGCGTGGGAAAGGCAAGGTCTGATCATCCTGGTCAGCACCCAAGCGTCGGATATATGCCTGGGGCGATAAAACATTGACCGTACGGAAATTTCCAGTGAATCCATGAGCGCCCGCGCCCAATCCCAAATAGGGTTTGCTGCGCCAATATTGTAAATTATGCTGGCTGCTCCAAACTTCGGCTGGGGCTTTTGCCCAGGTGGAAATTTCATACTGCTGGTATCCGGATGCTGACAACCTGGAATCTGCCAGTTCGTACATTTCGGCGGCCAGATCGGGATCAGGCTCCGGTATCAATCCGCGGTCTGCACGATGTTTTAACGGGGTACCATGCTCCAGGGTCAACGCGTATAATGAGAAATGCTCCGGGGCAAGCTCTAAGGCCTGGGCCAAGGTATCGCCCCAATCATCAATAGCTTGGTCCGGCAGCCCGAAGATCAGATCCAAACTCAAATTATCAAACCCCGCGCCCCGAGCCCAGCCTACCGCATCAACGACATCATCGAGATCATGAATGCGCTCTAATAAGGCCAGTTCACCCGGCTG
>JBDLJO010000055.1:0-12569 GCA_039714275.1 Chloroflexota bacterium
TCGCGACTGAGGCTGATAAATGCGGATCCAAAAGATGCCATATACGGCTCATCAACGAAAATGATCACGTTCGGCCGCAGTTTCTTTAATTGGCGGACTTGCCAGCGCGCATTCATGGCCATATTTTTGACCAAGGTATCCGCAAGCATGTCATTGTATAAGACTGAGCGCAAATCCTGATCAACAACGGTCAGGCCAAAACTAATGGGACCGGTGACGTGCCCTTTAACCCAATCGCCTGGCATACCAGCCAACTGTTCGAGCATGGTATAAAACCCTTCAGCATAGGCTGGATCAAGAGCAAAAGCATCGAGATCATCTGCTAAAAATTTCGTATAAAAGATTTCCAATTCGGGCGTCAAATCACCGATGGTATCAAAGGTAATCTTTTGGTCGGTTTCGTTGAGCACGACGCGCGGCAGTGCGGAGCTGTATTGGATGTACATGCTCTCACGAAAATCGCGCCGAGAGAGCTGCGGCCAAATGGGGATATCCAGTTTCTCGGAGATTTGCCGGCAAAGCGGAGCGCTTTCGACATGAGGAAAGCTGCCGATCATGGTGGTTAAAAAGGGTGGTGTCTTGGTCATAATTCGTTCCGAGGATTGATTGTCTTAACGATAAAGAACGGAGATATCAGGTAAACAAGAGAAATAGGAAAAAATATCTGACTTGTTTACCTGATGTGTGATTTATTTTTTCTTATGTAAATTCTGCGCAGCCACAACAGACATACCATTTTCTGTGAGCGCCCAGGCAGTGTTATTAAGCGCATCTACTTTGTCGAGGAAGTTGCTCTCCAAAGCATCCCAAGCGCCGCTTTCAATGATTTCGCTTTTATCGCGGAAATAATCAAGAATATCCGATGGATAGTCGCGGGCGGAATCCACTTCAGGGTCACCACCCTCATGTTTTGCAGAAATATTGGCTACGTGATCGGCAATTTCAATTAATTCGTCACGTCGGTTATAGGGCTGGATAACGATGTGCTTGTAGGTTTCGGTTATATGATGCTCAAAACGCACTACGTCCTCAAAGCCCCAAGCTTTTCGGAATTGAGCCGTGATCTCCATAGTTTCGTTGTTAATAGAGTTTGCCCAATTAAAACCGATCAATGGCGATGTACCATCATCTCGGGCAAAAAGCTTGGCTCCAAGCAAGGTCCATAACCCAGCATAAGGATTATCATTGCCCATAAAGACCGAAATCTTGAACTCGTTGTCCACGCCGAGGCGGTGCAGCATATAACCCAAGAAAACTGTACCCGGATTGATGTTAAGAACTTGTGTGACACCGTATTCGGTGTAGTAATACAAGAATTCATCAAGCCATTGCAAGGCATGTTCATTTGGCTGACCGATTCCGCCGAAGTAACCAGTGATGGTTTCAGGACCACCCAGGTGGATATTGGAACCATCTGTTCCCTTGGTATCCAGCGTTTCCACGTATGTGGCGCCAACAATTTGCATTGCAGCTGCGAAAGCGGCTAAATCACCATCAGCTTCTTGTTCTTTCATCTTTCGCACACGGATAAAACGTCCCGGCATCAGCGTGCCATCCTGGATAGCACGTTCGGCAATTGTGCGTAGATACGGGAAATATTGACAGGCGCTAACTTCTAATGTAACCGCGTAATCTTCTGAAAACTGCGTACTGGCAGCTTTGTCGCCAAGGACCTTACGTTGATAATCAGGAATGGAAATAAATGCACCTTTATCACGCTGTTCGGTAAGCCAAGCAAGATCATCCAGATATGCCGGTGCAACTTCTTTAACTTTAGCCAGCAGGTTTTCCATTTTGCGAGCTTCACGAGCTTTGGCATTGATCTCCTCGGGCGTGCCATATTTGGAAACCACATCAAGAAATTCACTCATCACTCGCATATCAGGGTTGAGCAATACGGCATTTATCTCGTCAATACGGTCAGGGGAAATTTTTAAGCGATTACGCAAGTCGGTCATAAGGGTTTCTCCATATTTTTCTTATTCGTCAGCAGGCAAACTTAATCCAATTAAACTGGCATTAATCAAGCAGATCAAGCAGCTCTTCGTATTCATCATCCTTCATTGTGAACCAATTCTCACGCTTCGGGAAAGTCTGGTCGTGAACTTCATTATGATATTCGGTCAGACCGTTGAGAATGACTTCGCCAGCGTTGCCATAAACTTTCGCCATTTTAGGTTTAAATTTGGGATAGAGTCCAAACATGTCATGATAAATTAATAACTGACCATGGGCATTGGGTCCAGATCCTAAACTCATGATAATGCAATTTTCGGATCGCTCGGTGATGATCTTGCAAACTCGGTCGGGAACCATTTCCAATAAGATTGAAATAGCGCCGGCATTTTCAAGAGCTTTGGCATCATCAATGATTTTCTTGGCCTGCAAAGCACCTTTACCCTGAACTCGGAAACCCCCCAAAGCACTGACGCTCTGCGGTGTCAAACCTAAATGGCCAATGGCAGGAATGCCAGCGTTAGCGATACCTTCAATGCGATCGGCCATCTCAGCACCACCTTCAAGCTTTACGGCGTCGCAAGCAGCTTCAGCCATCAAGCGACCGGCATTGATAATTGCAGTTTCAACACTGGTCTGATAGCTCATATAAGGCATATCACCCACCAAGAATGCGGTAGGTGCACCGCGTGAAACTGCCTGGGTGTGGCGAATCATATCATTCATGGTGACGGGCAGCGTGCTGTCGTAACCAAGCATGGTCATACCTAAGCTATCTCCAACCAAGATCATATCAATTCCAGCTTGTTCTTGGAAATGGGCCGTTGGATAGTCATAACAAGTCAGCCATGAAATCGGTTCATTGTTTTCAACTTGTTGAAATAAAGATGTAATGGTTACTTTCTTACGTTCGGTCATTTCTCATCCTCCAAAATCTTTTTGGTCAATATTCCATTGATATAAACAGAAAAGTCGCCAGAATAAGCAAATCTGACGACTTCAACAATACCTATTATAAAATCTCAACGAGACTGTTTTTCTTACGATGATTGGATAATACATAAAGTTTGGTAACATTTCCATAAGATAAAACAACTTTTTATAAGACTTGGGTATCCGGTCGTATTTTACGTCAAAGAGAAGGGGTTGGCAACTTTATAGGATATGATTTTCATCCTAAATGATTAAATCCCCCCGGGTAGGTTTTTCGTCGCCTGTGTTGTGACAAATATTACTTGTTTCAAAGGAGATTTCTTGGTACTAATATGTAAGATGGAAAAGGTCTGCCGATTTTCGGATATCGTCCGAATTCAAGGAAAAATCACCTTTGATCAGCAGAGTCCAGAAATATGACATCCGTTCCTCATTCAATAGAGGAGCATAAAGTAAGGGCGAATGCGATGCCCAAAGAATTCACCCCAGGAGCATAATAGGAGAAGAAATATGACAGCAAAACTGATTGATGGTAAAGCAATTGCCAAAGAAGTCCGCGAACAAGCTGCAGCTGATGTTGCTGAAATGGTCGCGCAGGGACTAACCCCCCCTGGGTTAACAACTGTGTTGGTCGGTTCCGATCCGGCATCAGAAGTTTATGTTGGCATGAAACAGCGTATGTGCAAAAAGCTGGGCATTGAATCTTCCGGCCATATTTTGCCTGAGGATTCCACCCAAGAAGAGGTTGAAGCGCTGGTCCAGAAGTTGAACGATGATCCAAAGGTCAACGGCATTTTGGTCCAATTACCCCTCCCTTGGCACCTGGACGATGAGGCAGTTCTAAAAGCCATCAGCCCAGAAAAAGATATTGATGGGTTCCACCCTCTCAATATGGGTCGTTTAGCTCAAAAGGGCCGCGAGCCGCTTTTCGTTCCCTGCACCCCCGATGGTTGTATCTACATGCTTGATTCAGCCGGCATCGAACTCGAAGGCGCTAATGCCGTTGTTTTGGGCCGCTCGAATATCGTAGGTATGCCAGCCGCTCTGCTGCTGGTAAAACGCAATGCTACGGTAACCATTTGCCACTCCCGCACCAAAAACTTACCGGAAATTTGCGCCAATGCCGATGTCCTGATCGCCGCTGTTGGCCGCGTTGAAATGGTCAAGAAAGATTGGGTGAAGCCTGGGGCTGCGGTTATTGACGTAGGCACACATCGTATTGATGATGAGAGCAAAGAGAAGGGTTATTACCTTACCGGTGATGTAGCCTTTGAAGAAGTCAGCGAAGTTGCTGGCCATATTTCCCCATCTCCTGGCGGCGTTGGCCCGATGACCATTGCCATGCTGATGCGCAATACCGTACGTGCCGCCAAAATCGCACACGGTTTAATCGAGGTATAAATCTTAAAGGAGCAAATAAATATAATTTTATTTGCTCCTTTTTATATCTTTTAGTTTGTTCCAAATTTATTTATCCGGATTCAGAAGAAAAAGGGAGATCCCATGTCTAAATATAAGAACAGCGATGTTGAATTCAAACCCATTCCACTTGAGCTACTGCAGCCTGTGCCCTCCGATATTGAGATTGCCCAGGCACAACAACCGCATATTAAAAATGTTGCCGAATTAGCCAAGGAAGTTGGTATTCTTCCCAGCGAGTTAGAACTGTACGGCAATTTCAAAGCCAAAGTTCGCCTGGAAACTCTCGATCGCTTGAAAGATGTTCCCGATGGTAAATATATTGACGTAACCGCCATCACGCCCACACCTCTGGGAGAGGGAAAATCTACAACTATGGTTGGGTTGAGCGAAGCTTTGGGCGCGCACCTGGGAAAGAATGTTTTCACCTGCATCCGCCAGCCATCACAAGGTCCGACCTTTGGTATCAAGGGCGGCGCGGCCGGTGGTGGTTACAGCCAGGTTGTACCTATGGAAGATTTCAACCTGCACTTAACGGGTGATATCCACGCCATCACAGCTGCCAACAACCTACTGGCAGCAGCCATCGATACCCGTATGTTCCATGAATCCCGCCAAAAAGATGAAGCTCTCTTCCGCCGACTATGTCCACCGGCAAAAGACGGCAGCCGGAAATTTGCGCTGCCAATGCTGAAACGCCTGGCAAAACTTGGCATTGACAAGACCGATCCCAACGACCTGACCGAGGAAGAAATAACCCGCTTCGTGCGCCTAGATATTGACCCTGAAACCCTGACCTGGCGCCGAGTGGTTGATATCAATGACCGCATGCTGCGCAAGATCACCGTGGGACAAGGCCCTGCCGAAAAGGGCTTCAACCGCGAGACCGGCTTTGATATTACCGTTGCCAGCGAGATCATGGCTATTCTTGCTTTGACCACCGATCTAGCCGATATGCGCGAGCGCTTTGGCAATATCGTTATTGCTACCAATAAAGCCGGTGAAGCCGTGACTGCCGAAGATATCGGCGCCGCAGGTGCCATGACCGTCTTGATGAAAGACGCCATCATGCCCACCTTGATGCAGACCCTTGAAGGTACACCAGCCTTTGTACATGCCGGGCCATTTGCCAACATCGCCCACGGCAACAGCTCAATCATTGCAGACAAGATCGCTCTCAAGCTGGCCGACTATGTCGTAACCGAATCTGGCTTTGGCGCTGATATCGGCATGGAGAAATTCTTCAATATCAAATGCCGCTACTCGGGTTTGATCCCTAATTGTGTTGTGCTGGTAGCGACTGTTCGTGCTCTCAAGATGCATGGCGGCGGCCCCACTGTAAAAGCCGGGCAGCCTTTAGCTCCTGAATACACTGAAGAGAACCTTGAACTGCTGCAGGCTGGCATGCCCAACCTGGAAGCTCATATCGAGAACGCCAAACGATTTGGTATCCCCGTCGTTGTGGCAGTGAACAGCTTCAAGGATGACACGGAAGCTGAGGTTGAACTTGTGCGCAAGGGCGCTATCGCGGCCGGCGCTGAAGATGCCGTGGTAACCCGCCACTGGATGGAGGGGGGCAAGGGCGCTACCGCAATGGCTGAGGCCGTCGTGGCTGCTTGTGAGAAGCCCAGCGACTTCAAATTCCTTTATCCGCTCAAAGGCACCAGCATCAAAGAAAAAATCGAAACCATCTGCAAGGAAATTTACGGCGCTGATGGCGTAGAATACTCCGAAGAAGCTGAGAAGAAGATCAAAATCTACACCGATCTGGGCTTTGATGAACTGCCGATGTGCATGGCAAAGACCCATCTCAGCTTGAGCGCTGATCCGCTGTTGAAAGGACGCCCAACGGGCTTCACGGTACCGATCCGTGATATCCGTGCCTCCGTGGGTGCAGGCTTCCTCTATCCGCTGCTAGGCACGATGAGCACGATGCCAGGCCTGCCAACACGTCCTGTTTACTACGATGTTGATCTTGACCTCGAAACCGGTCAGGTAACGGGCTTGTTCTAAGGTTAGAACACTGGGAAGTACTTCCCTGAATGCAACCCAAAAGATGACTGTTATTTTATAGCAGTCATCTTTTTTATTTAGACTTCTGCAGAGATTCCTGACTGGCAGCACCAGATTTTAAGGCGTCAATGCCCGTGGCGTTGATCTCATTTTTGGGGCAGTTCTTGATTTATCGTTTATAATTCGGACAAGTCTTATCAAGTAATTTAGGCCTTTCGTTATACAACTGGCATTGGAAAAATGCCTGGAAAAATTCAAACTATACGTTATGAACCGAAAAGAACCTGGTGCAGTACCTGTCCAATGGCATGAATACAAACAAGGCTGGCATGCCGTTGATGCCGAGATTATTGAAGAAACGCTGATCACGGTCTATGTTAATGGTGCGGAACTAGCAACCATCATGGGGACACCACACCAGCAGGATGCCTTGGCGTTGGGGTTTTTAAAGAATGAAAACCTGATCGAAAATCTCTCAGAGGTTGCCTTCGTCTATGTCAGCAAACTGGGCTGCTGTGTAGATGTTTGGTTGAACCATGCCTTTGAGAAACCTGAGCGGGTCATTATTACCAGCGGATGCGGGGGCGGCATAACCTTTGATGATCCCAGGATTGGCATTGAGCCTTTAAATAGTGATATACAAGTATCACCAAGTTTACTGCGCGAGGCTTTTCGCCACCTACAACCACCTAAAAGTCTTTATGCTCGCTCAGGGGGAGTGCATGCGGCCGGGTTATTGGATGTTGAAAGCGAGCAATTAGTGGTCGTGGTAGAGGATGTTGGCAGGCACAATGCGATAGATAAATTAGCCGGTATCTGCTTGCAGCAAAGCATCCCAACCCAAGACCTGGTTTTGCTCGCTACTGGTCGAATTTCATCTGAGATGCTGCGCAAGGCTGCCACGATGGGATGCCCGATCATGGCATCGCGCAACTCACCGACTTCTCTTGCGGTTGAAATGGCACTGGCATGGCAAATTACGTTGATTGGCTATGTGCGAGGTGGGAAACTGCGGGTTTACAGCCACCCAGAGCGGGTGGGATATGAATCAAAAGATAAAGGAGATGCCCAAATTAACTCTGATTGAACCGTAGAATCTTGAAAGTGATTCTTCTATGTTGAAGAAGTGATTTTTGTTAGATTTGCAGAATGCATATATTCGATAAAATAGTGTGGATCAACCTTAATTATGTTTTCTCAACCGTACTTGAACAACGATAGATCAACAAAATATTAGGTTTCGAATTCTCCCAACCAGCCTGGCAACCAGCATAATTTCTGGGGGCGCCCACCTAGATGCAAGGAAGGAAAAAAGGAGCGATAATGGAAGAATCTGTCCAGAACATATTATCAGCATACGAAGGCAAGAAAGAGGAGATTATTCCCATCCTGCAAAGTGTGCAAGATACGTTTAGTTATATCCCCCAAGATTCTATGCTCGAAATTGCCCGATTTACCGGTGTTCCTGAAAGTCAGGTCTACGGGGTGGCAACTTTTTATGCCCAATTCCGTTTCACACCGCGGGGAAAAAAGCATTGTATGATTTGCCGGGGTACTGCCTGTCATGTAAACGGAGCCGCACGCATCCTGGAAGAAGCCGAAACCGTTCTTGGCATCAAAGAGGGTGAGACTTCAGATGACTTAGAATATTCTCTTGAAACTGTTGCATGCATTGGGGCTTGCAGTCTGGCCCCAGCAATCATGATCAACGGCACCGTGGAAGCTAAATTGGACCCCAAAAAGGTGCGCAAGCTCTTTGATAAAGAGGTGAAAAATGCCTGATTTAATTAACCTCCAAAACAAAGCCAGTTCTAGTTGGGAAAGATTAAACACAGGCGATAAAACCCTAATTACAGTTGGTAACGCGACATGCGGCCGCTCAGCAGGGGCCATGGATGTGATGGAGACCCTCCAGGCGGAAACTGCGGAAAATGGCATTGAATGCAATGTTATCGAAGTAGGATGTATCGGTTTATGTTATATGGAACCAATTGTTTCCATTAAAAAACCGGGCCAACCGATGGTCTTTTTTGGCAACGTAACCGTCAAACAGACTAAGAAGTTAATTCAAGATTATTTGATAAATGATGATTTGCCGACAGAACTGACGCTGGGTACCTACGGCGATGGTCAAATTGAAGATATCCCAGCTCTTTTTGATATCCCAGTACTCAAGCCCCAAGTACGGAGAGCCCTCAACCGAGTGGGATTTATTGACCCTACAAATGTAGATCATTATTTTGCCAACAATGGTTATTCCGGTCTGGAAAAAGCCTTTGAGGCCGGCCCTGAAAAAGTGGTTGAAGAAATAAAACTGGCCGGTTTACGCGGACGCGGTGGGGCAGGTTTTCCCGCCTGGCGAAAATGGAGTTTCTGCCGGCAAGCCGAGAGCGACCAGAAATACCTGATTTGCAATGCTGATGAAGGCGATCCTGGCGCATTCATGAATCGTTCATTACTCGAAGGCGACCCGCATTCCCTACTCGAAGGCATGATCATCACTGGTTACGCATTGGGAGCTTCTATTGGGTATATTTACTGCCGGGCTGAATATCCTCTGGCGCTAGAGCGATTACGGCTGGCAATCCAACAGGCGGAAGAACACGACCTGTTGGGCAAAAACATCCTCGGTTCCGGGTTCGATTTTAAAATAAAGATCAAAGAGGGGGCCGGTGCCTTTGTTTGCGGTGAAGAGACCGCATTAATCCGCTCAATTGAAGGCCAACGCGGCATGCCAACCCCTCGACCTCCTTTCCCAGCTGTATCAGGGTTATGGGGAAAACCAACCATTATTAACAATGTTGAATCCTTAGCCTGCGTGGGTTTGATCATGCAGAATGGCGCTGATTGGTTCACCGAATACGGCACCGAACAGAGCAAGGGTACTAAAACTATCGCTCTGGTTGGAAAAGTCAAGAACTCTGGATTGGTAGAAGTACCCCTGGGAATTTCACTTCGAGAACTGGTCTTTGACATTGGCGGCGGCATCCTTGGGGATGGGAAATTCAAAGCTGTACAAACTGGCGGGCCATCAGGAGGCTGTGTACCCGAAGAACTGCTCGACATCGCAGTAGATTATGACTCGCTTAATGAAGCTGGGACGATTATGGGATCCGGCGGTGTAGTTGTGATGGATGACAGCACCTGTATGGTTGACTTTGCCCGCTATTTCCTGGATTTTGCGGAAAAAGAATCCTGCGGGAAGTGTGTTCCCTGCCGGTTAGGCACCAAGCAGATGCTTACCATCTTAGAGGACATCGTTGAAGGGCGGGGAAAACCCAGTGATATTGAATTACTAGAAGAAATTGGGGAAGCCGTCGTCGTAGGATCGCTCTGCGGCTTGGGGCAAACCGCCCCGAACCCAGTTCTGACCACGCTACGATATTTCCGTGAGGAGTACGAAGCCCATATCTTTGAGAGGAAATGTCCTGCAAAGCAGTGCAAAGAATTTATCAGCTATCATATCCTTGATACCTGTGTAGGCTGCGGGCTATGCTTGCGCAACTGCTCATCCAATGCTATTACCGGAGAACCAAAGAAGCTTCATACGATTGATCAGGATCTTTGCACCAAATGCGGTGTGTGTTACGAAGTCTGCCCACCAAAAGTATTTTCAATAGAAATCCTCACCGGCGAATTAGAGGAAGTGCCAGCATGACAAAAGAACATAAATTAACCATCGACGGACAAGAGATCGCTGCTGAAGAAGGTATGTCAATACTCGATGCGGCTCTGGCGAATGATATATACATTCCCCACTTATGCCATCACCCTGATTTAAAACCGACAGGCGCTTGCCGCCTGTGCGGTGTTGAGGTTGATGGCGGACCAATGACGATGTCTTGCATGACTCCGATTCAAGAAGGCATGGATGTCAAAACCGACAGCCCGGTGATATACAGTGCGCGTAAAATCGCTATGGAGCTGTTGATCGCAGATCATCACATGGACTGCCTGGCCTGCTCAGCGGCAAATGACTGTGGTTTGTTGGATATATCAGCATACTTGGGCATCCAACCCGATCGCTTAGAGAGACTACGTCCATCTGAAAAAGGTTTGCCCATCGACAGCTCAAATCCCTTCTTCCAGTTTGACCCTAACAAGTGTGTGGTATGCGGCATTTGTGTGCGCACCTGCGATGAGATTGTCGGCTTGGGAGCATTAGGGTTTATCAATCGTGGTTTTAAAACGGTGATTGGTACCTTTGGAGATAAATCCTTTGTTGATTCGATCTGTGAATCCTGCGGCGAATGTGTGATACGCTGTCCAGTGGGTGCTCTGGCCCCCAAGAAACCTACATTTACAGCACGAGAAGTACAAAGCACCTGCGTGTACTGCGGTGTGGGCTGCAGCATCCACCTGGGGGTTACCGGAGATAAAATCACCAGCGTGCGTGCTGATGAAAATGGTCCGGCCAATCAAGGCAGTTTATGCGTCAAAGGGCGCTACGGTTTCAGTTTTATCAATCACCCCGACCGCTTGACCAGCCCACTGATCAAGAAAAACGGTGAGTTTGTGGAAGCCACCTGGGATGAAGCCTTGGAACTGGTTGCCACGAAATTAGCCGATCGTAAGGGCGAGAAATTTGCAGCCCTGGCATCGGCCAAATGTACCAACGAAGATAATTACCTGATACAAAAATTTACCAGAGCAGTGATGGAGACGAATACCGTTGATCACTGCGCCAGGCTTTGACACAGCCCTACTGTGGCCGGTCTGGTCACTTCATTTGGCTCTGGCGCAATGACAAATTCCATCAAGGAGATTGATGGTGTTCAAACTATCTTCGTCATTGGTGCTAACACCACCAATGCTCATCCCGTGATTGGTCATCGTATGAGGAGAGCTTCTCAAAACGGGGCTAAACTGATCGTCGCTAATCCGAAAGAAATCGAGTTAGTGCGCTCAGCGGATTATTTCATACAGCACCGCCCTGGGAGCGACACCGCCTTGCTGATGGGTATGTGCCGCTACATTATCGAAGAAGATTTACACGATAAATCCTTCATAGCTGAACATTGTGAGAATTTCGATGAATTCCAAGAATCTCTAGAGCCATTCACCCCGGAATTTGTCGAGGAGATCACCGGCGTGCCCTGGGATCAAATCACTATCGTAGCGCGTACCTACGCCACCAACACCCCTTCTTCTATCTTCTATGCTATGGGTATCACCCAACACACACACGGCACAGATAACGTTATGGCGGTTGCTAACTTGGCGCTGCTAACCGGTAATATTGGCAAGGAATCCTCAGGTGTTAATCCTTTACGCGGGCAAAACAATGTGCAGGGCGCCTGTGATGTGGGCGGTCTACCCAACGTTTATCCTGGCTATCAGAATGTCACGATCCCAGAAAATCAGGCTAAATTTGAAAAAGCCTGGGGAAAGAAGCTCTCTGATAAACTTGGTTTAACCCATACCGAAATCTTTGACAAGATTTACGATGGTCAAATCGAAGCCCTGTATTTAGTAGGCGAGAATCCACTGCTGACCGAGGCCAACGCTAAACATGCCCGGGAAGCCCTCGAAAAACTTGATTTCTTCGTCGTACAGGATCTATTCATCTCGGAGACTGCTGAATATGCGGATGTCATCTTCCCAGCGGCTTCGTTTGCCGAGAAAGATGGCACTTTTACCAATACAGAGCGGCGGGTACAGCGTGTTCGGAGGGCACTCCCCCCACGGGGAGCATCCAAACCTGATTGGTGGATCATCGCTCAAGTAGCCAAGAAAATGGGTGAGAAAGGATTTGATTTTGAGAATCCATCTGAGATCATGGATGAAATCAACGCTGTGACTCCGATTTATGCAGGAATTACCTACGAGCGGATTGAAGAAATTGGCTTGCAGTGGCCCTGCCGCAGTGAAGACGATCCCGGAACAAAGTATCTGCATAAAGGGAAGTTTGCCCGCCCCAACGGCAAAGGCCGGTTCATACCGCTGACTTATAAAAAATCAGCAGAGATCGCTGATGAAGCATATCCGCTTATTCTAACCACTGATCGCAACCTTTATCATTATCATTCTTCGACGATGACCAGACGAGTAGCAGGCCTGGAAGAATTGGACAGCAACGAGTGGCTGAAGATCAACCCCACCGATGCTGCCAATCTCGAAATTGAGGATGGTGCGTGGGTTGATGTGAGTTCTCGGCGCGGCGTGATCAAGGTACGCGCCCAGGTAACGGATGTCTGCCCTTCAGGTGTGTGCTCAATGACTTTCCATTTCTGGGAAAGTCCAACCAA
>JBDLJO010000056.1:0-12531 GCA_039714275.1 Chloroflexota bacterium
CTGGATTGGATGGTCAAGGAGCGCGGTGTGCCCTGCAGCCCGAAAACCCTGGCGCGTAGAATCACATCGATAAAAGCCTTCTTCCGCTGGCTGCATCAAGGCGGCGCCGTGCTCGTTGATCCAGCGGAAAAAGTGGTGCAAAAAACGGTACGCAGTCCGCTGCCGGAAGTACTTAACCCAGCCGAACGGGCAACTATCCTTGAGCTGGCTGAAAGTTATCTCCAGGCGGCTTCTCCCGATACACGATATTTCGCCCTGGCGTCCCTACTGCTGGCTACCGGGATCAAAAAAGGCGAGCTGCTCAACCTCAGCCCCAACCATATCGACTTCGATGCCCCAGATGGTCCGCAGCTGTTTGTGCGCTACGCGAATCCCAATTACCGTTATAAAGAGCGTAAAATTCAACTGCCTGACGATTGGCTTGAAGCATACGAGAAATACACTAATCAGCATCCCTTGACCGATAAACTATTCCCCTGGTCACCCCGCCGTCTGGAGTATTTACTGGAAGATTTAAGCACCCAGGCGGGACTCGATAAACAGCTATCCTTCAGCATGTGCCGCTGGACCTGCGCCTTGACCGATTGGCAGTCGAAGATGGAACGGGATCAGATTCGGCAGAAGCTGGGTATTTCTAAAGTCCAGTGGCGTGAGGTGAGCGAGAAACTGCGCCGCCTGGATATTGAAAATCCGGCCGCATAGCTGTTGAGGAATATTCCGGCTGTAGGCGATATTGTTTAAAATAAATTCAGCGTTCACTGATATGTCAACGGGGGATGCAGTGCACTGCACTGGCTTTGAAGGTCAACTGCACTTGTTTACCCGGACTGATTTCCATTTCCTGAGCGGAATTACGGGTAATCAGGGCTTTGACCATTAACGCTTTTCCCCCACCATTATCCTGGCACTGGACAACCACCCGGACCAAGGCCCCCTGCGGCGCGGTGGATTCAACCCGACCGGTGAGCAGGTTACGGGCGCTGGTAGCCGGCAATTTGCCAGCCGCCCACAGGGTGATATCCTCAGGGCGAAGACAGAAGAGGACCTGCTGACCAAGATCGAACTGCCCGACTGCCTCTAATGACATGCCAGCCACCTCCACGATCATTTGACCGCTTTCTACCGCGGTGACCACGCCAGGAAGCACGGTATCGACCCCCACGAAATTAGCCACTCCTACATCCGCAGGGGCACTAAAAACCTGCTCAGGGGCGTCACACTGTCTCAAGCCGCCTTCCAGGATGATGGCTACCCGGTCAGCTAAAAGCAAAGCCTGATCAAGGTCATGGGTCACCAGCAAGGTAGTCATAGAAACATCTGCCAAGAGAATCCGAAAATCTGCCAGTAACCCTGCTCTGGTGGGAGCATCTAACGCCCGAAAGGGTTCATCCAGGAACAATAATTCAGGGTTGAGCACCAATGCACGCGCGAGACTAACGCGCTGCGCTTCGCCCCCAGAAAGGCGCTTTGCAGACCGATCTCGCAAATGATCGATCCCCAATCGCGCCAGCCAAGTCATGACCAGCTCTTCGATCTGCCGCCTGGGAGTACCTCTGAAACGTAAGCCGGTGGCAACATTGTTAAAAACAGTATCGTTCAAAAGAAGAGGATCCTGGAGCATCACCGCAATCTGACGCCGGTAATCAAGCGTGTCTTGGGTGTTAAGTGGATTTCCGTGAAAGGCAATTTCACCAGAGAGGGGTTCAATAATTTGCGCCAAGGTCAACAACAGGGTACTTTTCCCAACCCCATTAGGTCCGATAATCGCCAATACTTCCCCCTCACGTACAACCAAAGAATCCAAGGTAAATACCTCGGTGCCGCTGCGCTGCAGAATCAAATTACCCGCTGTTAATATGCTGCTCACCGCAACTCCTTTTGCTGAATCCAGGTAAGGCCGAGCGTAATCGCAAATACCAGCGACAGCAAAATTGCGCTTAAAGCAATCGCAAGGGCAAAATTACCTTTGCTATTTTCCAGGACGATGGCGGTAGTCAACACGCGGGTGCTTGATTTCAAGTTGCCACCGACCATCATTGATGCTCCCACCTCGGCAATCACACGCCCAAAACCAACCATAACAGCGGCAAAAAGGGGCAGTTTTGCTTCCCGCCAAAGCAGCCAAACAACCTGCAATCGTGAGGCTCCCAACCCCATCAACTGGTCCTTTAATCGAGGGTCAAGCTGCTGCAAACCTGAAACGGTCAATCCCATTACAATTGGAGCGGCGATGATAAACTGCGCGGTTGTCATTGCCGCAGGTGTATACATAAGCCCCAAAACCCCCAGAGGCCCGGTACGCCAAAGCAATATTGAAATCACCAATCCAACCACGACCGGCGGCAATGCCATCCCGGTATGCACGATGCTCAACCAGAATTTCCGGGCACGACTTTCGCTAAGGGCTAACATCGTCCCCAGCGGCACGCCGATAATTATACTAACCAGGATCGCCGTACCAGAAACCCGCAGCGACAGCCAGGTTATTTGAAATATTTCAGGATCGCCGTGCACAAAAAGAGCAAAGGCCTGCTGCAAACCATCCCAGATCATTTCCATAATTCACCTACAAATCATTTCCTGCATCGGGGAAGAAAAGCGGCTGTCCTAACTCTTCAATACCATGAGCAGCGATGATCTCTTGTCCACCTTTTGATATAAAAAATTCAGCCAGTGCTTTGGCACCATCAGCATTCACTTCGGGCCAGCGATCCGGATTAACTAACATAACATGATAAATATTCATCAACGGTGGTGATCCTTCAATCAAAATATCCAGCAAAAGATTCTCCCGCAAAAAAAGATAGGTTGAGCGGTCAGCAAGCGTATAACCGCCTTTCTCAGAAGCAATCATCAGTGTGGCCCCCATACCCTGACCAGATTCAAGATACCAATCTCCCCCTGGAGAAATACCGGCCTGTTCCCAAAAGATCAATTCTTTTTTGTGCGTACCAGAATCATCACCTCGGGAGACAAAGATTTCCTGATTTGCCGCGATACGAGCCAGAACTTGATCAGGTTCTATCAGCGGCTGAATGCCAGCAGGGTCATCATCAGGCCCAACAAAAATGAAGTCATTATGCATAACTAATAACCTTAAACTGCCATATCCTTCAGCCATGAAAATCTCTTCATCAGGAGGGGCGTGTACGAGCAGCAAATCCGCATTGCCCTCCCTGCCCATTGCCAGGGCTTTGCCCGTCCCAACCGCAATGATCTTGACTTGATACCCAGACTGATCCTCAAACACAGGAATGAGGACATCCAACAGTCCAGAATCATATGTACTGGTTGTGGTTGCCAAAATAATTTCAGGATGTTCCACTCCACCTGCACCATTGCCAGGCAAGGAAGAACAAGCACTAAGCATTATGCTGATGAGGATGAAACCTATTACCAAAATATATATATTTTTACGATGCATTGTCAGGTCCTTGTTTATCTTCTGCGAAACAGCGTAGTCTCAAGTGAATAAAAAGAGTATTTTCTGGTGCAAAACGGAAAGACTCTGCGGTACGATATCCGGGAATCCAAGAAATTTCTCCATCCATACAAACCAACGGCCACTTAGCACGGGCGCGCCGAGGAATTTTTTTATCAATCATAAAATCTTTTATCTTAGTGGTTTTACCACCCATGCCAGATGGCGCAAATCGATCTCCGGTCCTGCGAGATCTCAAAGTTAAGCCCGTCACCTGTCGATCGATGGAAATCAGGGCATTGAAAGGATCTTCCTCCAGCACGGCCTGCTCCCTAGCAAACACTAAATCTTCAACTATATCAACACTCATGATCCATCCATTTTCAAGCTCTAACCGCCCAGGAACAGGCATGGTGAGCGATTGATTTTCACCAAGCTGCGGCCATAAATCATCTGGCAAATCACCTTCCGAAGAAGCGATATAAAATCGATCATTTTCTAAAAAAAGGCGCAATCCAAAACCAAAATCCGCCTGACCAGATTTTGGCGGTCGATCAAAGAATCTGAGGGTGCGCTCAATTTGTTCATAATTCAAATCGCGCAAATTTGAGCGCAGGACCTTGACGGCAGAGCGTACCAACCGGCGCTTGATGCCCAAGGATTGGTTTTGAAATTTCAGTCTATCCAAAGCAATATAGCCAGCACCTTGAACAACCAGACATTTTTCCCAGGCAGAATCAACAACCCGTTCAACAATCTCCTGATCACTCTGCAGGGTGTCAGCCATGCGCCAAATACGCCCGGCAGCACCCGGCAGATAATCATCCAGTGCAGGAATCAATTCGTGGCGCAGCCGATTCCTAAAAAAGGTTAGTTCTTGATTGCTGCTGTCTAGTAAGTATTGAATATTTTGGCGACTGCAATACTTCAGAATTTCATGCCGCCAAATGGGCAACAGGGGGCGCAACAAAACAATTTCCTCGCTCCAGGTATTGGGTATGGCTGCAGTTTGCATTCCGGTAAGACCATCCATCCCCGAGCCGCGCAGGAGATGCATGATGACAGTCTCGACTTGATCATCGGCATTGTGCCCGACAGCTACTGCTTGTGCTCCAAGCAAACGGGCCTGTTCAAACAAGAAGCGGTAACGCAAGATGCGAGCTGCCTCTTCAATGGAAAATTTATTTGAAGCAGCAAATGCAGTGGTATCCTGCACACCAGAAACAAACGCCATCCCCAAGGAATCGGCATATTGTTGAACAAAATGCGCTTCTTCCTGAGATTCGGCTCGCAAGCGATGATCAAAATGCCCGATAATTATTAAATATCCCAACCTATTTAAAATATTTACCAGACAGAGACTATCTGGACCACCAGATACGCCAACTAGAACAGCACCTTCATCAGAAAGTGCCGCGGCATTTTTTAGTGTATTCTGGACTCGATTCAGCATCATTGAAATTATAACCTGAAGGATGCTTTGTGAATACTTGCGAAGTTAGTTCCTTTATGCTAGACTGACATAATATGCATAACTGTTAGGAGTCCCAATGGCTGAAAAAATCTTAATTATTGACGATGATCTTGAAACCTTACACCTGGTAGGGTTATTATTGGAGCGCAAGGGGTACGATATCTCAGTTGCCGAAAGCGGACAAATCGCTCTTGAAAAAATTGAGAAAGAAATTCCAGATTTGATCATTTTAGATATTATGATGCCAGGGATGAGCGGCATAGATGTTGCCCGTCATTTACGCGCCCAGGAATCTACCAATCTTACGCCAATCATCATGTTCACGGCCAAATCTCAAATCGACGATCGAGTAGAAGGTCTAGAAGCGGGAGCAGATGCCTACCTGGCCAAACCA
Organism: Chloroflexota bacterium; assembly: GCA_039714275.1. Classification (GTDB taxonomy): domain Bacteria; phylum Chloroflexota; class Anaerolineae; order Anaerolineales; family UBA11858; genus JBDLJO01. The sequence continues at coordinate 5,290 of JBDLJO010000056.1, forward strand.
TCGGAACCGAAAGAGCTGTATGCACAAGTAAAGGTGCTGCTTGCAAGGGCAAAATCAAGTCAGACACCAATTCCAGAGCCGATCACCCAACAAGAACAACCACCAGGGTTTATGATTGGGGTTTTATCCGCAAAAGGCGGCCTGGGAGTCTCTTCTCTTGCTACAAATTTAGGCATCGCACTACACAAAAACACGGAGAAAAGTGTCCTGGTAACAGATTTTCGACCCGGAAGCAGCGATATTGGCCTAGAATTGGGCTACAGCAACCCGATCAATTTGTCAACGCTCTTGCAAATGCCGGCTAATGCGATCAGCTCGAAAGATATTATAGAGCAGATGATCACCCATCACTCGGGCATCCACCTGCTGCTGTCACCGCGAAGGGCAAAAGATGCAGTCCATACTGGGATGATCGATTCGTTTACCGCTATTGCAGAACAAATGCCGTTCGCAACAGATTATGTAATTTTAGATTTAGGCCCAACTCTCCCTCCGCTTACCCAGGCAGTGATCCAATTTTGCGATGAAGTCATTATTGTGATAGAACCAACAACGACTGGAGCGGAGCAAGCCAAAATCTTAATGGAAGATTTGATTGAATTGGGAGTCAGTGAAGGACGTATGCGACCGGTTTTAATTAACCGCCTGCGTTCTAGCATCCAGTTAGGCTGGAGTGATGTGCAGGAAATATTGGGCAGAAAACTTACAGCTATTTTTACACCAGCACCTGATTTAGCCTACATGGCTAATGATCAAAGCAATCCCATGATACTACTGCAGCCCAACAGCATCACCGCCGAGCAATTCAAAAATCTAGCTTCTGAAATCGCAAATTAATATTCCTGATAAATGATACCCAGCCCGTTAGCCAAAGACATCCGCCAAGCAGCAGCTCTGATCAAAGAAACTCCAAACTGCGTAGCGCTAACCGGTGCCGGCAGCTCCACGCCCTCAGGGATTCCTGATTTCCGATCTGCCGGAAGTGGTTTATGGACACGCTATCTTCCGATGGAGGTCGCCTCGCTAACAACTTTCCGCCACCATCCGGAACGTTTTTTTGAGTGGCTGCGTCCGCTAGCAAGTCATATGCTCCAAGCCCAACCCAATCCAGCTCATATCGCATTGGCTGAACTAGAGAATCAAGGTTTACTCAAAACAATCATTACCCAAAATATTGATGGACTGCATCAGCGTGCCGGCTCGAAATCGGTTTTGGAAGTCCATGGAACATTAAATACTTTATCATGCGCCGGCTGCTATAAACAATACAGATCCGATCCATATCTTGATCCCTACCTTGAATTCGGTGAGATACCCTTTTGCCCAACCTGCGGAGGGACGCTAAAACCCGATGTGGTTTTATTTGAAGAACAGCTTCCGATCAAAACCTGGCTAGCTGCTAAGAAAGCTGCGGAATCTTGTGATCTGATGCTGATCACGGGCTCTTCCCTGGCCGTGATGCCGGTAGCCGGATTGCCTGCTACAGCCCTGCAACACGGAGCGAAAGTAATCATCATAAACCAATCTGCTACCTATATCGACGATCAAGCAGCGGTAGTATTGACCGGCGATATTGCAGATATTTTACCTACTATTGTCAATCAATTAATCGATGACTAATCCATCTTCAGATACGGTAGACCGTTACCAGCAGCTGCTTTCGATTTCACGCGATTTAGCTTTAACGCTAAATCTGGATGTGCTGCTTAACCGCATTGTACAATCATCTGCATCTTTGTCTGATGCAAGAGAATCTTCAATTTTGCTTTACGACAGCCGCTTAAAGGAACTCCACTTCCAAGCATCAACTAATATTGACGATTCAACGATGCATGGTTTATCTGTTCCCGTTAATGAGAGCATTGCTGGATGGATCGTCACGAATCGTAAAGCCGTTATTATTGATGATGTGCAAAACGACAACCGCCATTTTGCCGCTGTCAGTGAAAAAACGAAAACTCGCATCAAAACCCTACTCGGTGTGCCCCTAATTTCAAAAAACAAGGTGATCGGCGTTTTAGAGGCAATAAATAAAAATGCTGGGAGGTTTACACAATCAGATCAGGAAATCCTCATGACTCTGGGCGCGCAAGCTGCAATTGCCATAGAAAACGCTCGTTTATTTCAGCAATCAGATTTGATCGCTGATTTTGTTCATGAACTGCGCACACCGCTGACATCTCTGCGTACAGGCCTTCACTTACTGGATCACAAAAAAATAACTGCCGCTAAACGAGAATCAATTATCGGCAGTATGCAAACTGAGATTGACCGGTTATCTGAAATGTCGAGTGCATTTTTAGATATTGCTCGCCTGGAATCTGGCCGCGATCAATTGCAGTCGCAGGAATTTGATTTACTCAAGGTACTGAATTCGTGCGCGGTGCTAATTCTAGATCAAGCGCAGCAGAATAACTTATCTTTTGATGTTTTTGTGCCAGCCCAACTCCCGATGACTCGTGGAGACAGCGACAGAATTAAGCAGGCTGTGCTCAACCTGCTCAGCAATGCGATCAAATACAATCAGCCGGGGGGTAAAATCGTGCTGCGGGCTGAACCGGTATTGGATGAAATCCATATCATTATCGAAGATACGGGCATAGGCATTTCAAAGAAAGACTTAAGACATTTATTTTCAAAGTTTTATCGTACATCCGCGGCAAAACAGTACGCTCAAGGCACTGGGCTGGGCCTATCCATCGTCAAAGGGATTGTCGAGGCGCACGGGGGCAAAGTTGAAGTCGAGAGTAAATTAGGGTTAGGTACTCGTTTTACCATTCGCCTTCCAATTTCAGAATCAATTTTGTGATAATAAAATTTTGAACACCCCGGATCGAGCGGCGTGTTCAAAAGCCAATAGGCCATTGGTTATTGGGTAACGGCCAGAAATCAGGGACGAAGTGTCCACCTTTTCCCCGGCGAGGAGATCCAAAGCCGGCAAGAAGGGTCCACAGCGCGAACCAATAACAGTAATCTCATCAACAACGATCGACGAAAAATCAACTTGCAATGCTCCCGCGTAGGTACTTTTGATCACCAGTGTGCCGCGTGGACGGAGCGCGTTTCGCGCCACAGCAAATCCACCGGGGGAACCAGTGGTGTCAACTGCGATATCAAAATTTCGGTGCGGCAAATTGGTTTCATCCATAACCGGGATACCCCTGGTTTCCAACAAACGGCGCTGACTTTCATGTCGAGCAACAACACTCAACGTACACCCGGTCAGCGCGATAGTTTGTGCCACAAGCTGGCCTAAACGACCGGCACCGACAACAATAACACGATCACCTGATTTAATAGGAACTTGCTCGAGAATTTCTAAAGCCGCAGCTAACGGCTCAACAAAAACTGCTCTTTCGTCAGGCATATTGTCAGGAACACGCAGCAGATTATCAAGCGGCAGGGTCAAAAATTCTGCAAAGGCCCCGCTGCGATCTTTGATCCCTAAAACTGTGCGATTGTCACAGTGTGTTTTACGTCCCGCCAAACAATTTTCACATTTACCACAGACGGCATTGATTTCTCCAACAACCCGAATGCCTTCCCAGCTGGAATCATCAGGCGAATGAACGACTTCGCCCACAAATTCATGTCCCAAAACACCGCGATAGGGATAATAACCGCGCACTAATTCCAAATCTGTGCTGCAAATACCAGCGGTGCGAACACGAATAAGCGCTTCTCCAAAGTCCGGTTCCGGAACGGGAATATCATTCCGTATCCCCAAAGTATTGTTTTCGAGAAAGATACCTTGCATTGTTTTCATATACGAAATTATTAACGGGCTCCGCGTCGTCCAAATTGGCGTTCTAAAAGGTCGGCGGACAAATGAATCATTGTCGGTCGCCCATGTGGACAGGTGCGCGGAGCGTGACTAGATTCTAAATCACGCAATAATTTTTCTTGTTCATCTTTTGAAAGCACCTCACCCCCCTTGACCGAAGCACGTTTACAAACTCGGGCAATGATTTTTTCTTCAACCTTATCCTGCAAAGGCGTTTCGTCATCTTCAAAGTCTTCTACCAAGACCTGCAGTGCAGCGGCCGGATCCATGCCGGCCAGCAATGCTGGCATTGCTCGGATAAGAAAAGAGCCACCCCCAAAATCTTCAACCTCAAAGCCAAGGTTTCCTATTATTGGCAGTTGTTCTTCAAGTAAATCGGCAGAAGCAGCAGGCATTTCGACTACAACCGGCTCGATCAATTTTTGAGATGGGATTTGATCGCTCTGCTGGGCGATAAATTTTTCGAAAAGCACTCGTTCATGAGCGGCATGTTGATCGATTAGGTAAAGCCCATCTGGACCTTCCGCAATTAAATATGTGCGCGCTACTTGCCCTACCAAGCGAAGTAAAGGCATACCAATATCGGGCAGCTGAGACTGGGCTCCCGCGGCAATTTCATCCCCAACGCGGTCATTTGATAATTTTTCATCATTTGACATCCCCCAGGCGGGATCTATCTCCTGGCGCTGAAAATTATTACCTGCTCCAATCCGGCTCCAATGCAATTGATCGCTGAGAGAATCTACTTCTGGGATTGGCGTGTGGGCAAGCAAAGCTCGCCTCACGGCGCGCCCTATGGAGCGGAAGATAAAATCACGCTCCCTGAAACGCACTTCGGCCTTTGTTGGATGGACGTTGACATCTACAACTTCAGGTGGCAATTCCAAAAACAAGACCGCGATTGGATAACGACCCACCATCAGTAAGGTATGATAAGCTTTTGTCAAAGCGGCTGTCAATGTAAAATCCTGGACAGGTCTGCCATTGATGAAAAAGAGAATTTCCCGACGATTGGCGCGCGTTATTGAAGTAGGGCTCACGAACCCGGTTATATTAAGATCTTCGAAATTTGCCAATACTTCAATCATTGAGCGGGCAATTTCAGCGTTATAAAGTTCCGCTAACACTTCTCTTCGATCGCCGTTGCCGCTCGTTTGTAAAACCTGGCGAGACCCATGCTGGAGTTGAAAGCGGGTATTTGGATAGGCAAGGGCATAACGCATTACTAATGTATCGATTGCCCGGCGTTCCGTTCGGTCCGTTTTTAGAAATTTCAGTCTGGCGGGGACATTGTAAAACAGATCTTCCACACGAATAATCGTGCCAGCCGGCGCCCCAAGAGGCTTTTTACCCTTAATTTTGCCGCCATCAACCCGAAGTTCTAATCCCATTTCCGAATTTCTTGGGCGCGAAGTTAGTGTCAGCCTCGATATCGAGCCAATAGATGCCAGTGCTTCCCCTCGAAATCCCAGGGTAGCTATCTTGAATAAATCATCTGCGGTGCTCAATTTGCTTGTAGCATGACGGACAACAGCCAGCGATAACTCCTCAGCAGCGATACCACAGCCATCATCAGCCACTTGAATAAGACGCCTGCCAGCCTCATCCACAGTAATCACAATTTGCCCGGCCTGCGCATCGAGGGCATTTTCAACCAGTTCTTTGACGACAGAGGCGGGTCGCTCAATCACTTCTCCAGCCGCGATCTGTGATGCTATTTTGTCGGGAAGTATTCTAATGGGCATGGTTTCACCTTTTCAGGATTATAGCAAGGTGCAAGTCTCCCCGCAACTTTGTTATTAATCTTTGATCATTACCTTGCCACTACCGTTGAACAAAGTACAATTGCATCGATGAAAAATCAAATTGATACCTTACTCTTTGATCTCGATGCGACTCTTTACCCGGAATCGAACGGACTATGGAAAGTGATTCGCGAAAGGATTGTACGCTATATGGACGAGCGCATGCATATCCCAATCGAGCATATTGATAAGCTGCGCGATGATTATTACGTCACCTACGGCACCACACTTCAAGGATTAGAAGCTCATTACGATATTGACCCTGCTGATTATCTTAATTTTGTACACAACATCCAACTCAGCGATTTTATTCAGCCCGATACGGCATTACGCGAAATGCTTTTGAGCATCCCGCATCGGCGTTGGATTTTTACAAACTCAGACAAAGATCACACCGTCAGGGTGCTAGCTGCACTGGGTATTGAAGATTGTTTTGATGGAATCGTTGATGTTTGGGCAATCAGACCGCACTGCAAGCCACAAAAAGAAGCATATCAGATGGCTTTGAAACTGGCAGATATTAGGGACCCTCAACAATGTGTATTCCTAGATGATTCAACACGCAACTTAGTTCCCGCCCAAGAGATGGGCATTTATACAGTTTTAGTTGGGGCCAAGGAAAATCACCCATCCGCAGATCGCATCATCTCAGGTATTCACGAGCTTCCAAGAGCCGTGCCAGAGATTTGGCAATAATCCAAAAAATCTGCATTTATATTTTTCTTACATCTTTTTTAATTTACACTCATTTATTTATGGTAAGTTTATTAGCAGTGAGGTGCTCTAAATACCAAACTGCAATGCTGCCTCACGCAAGGAGATTTGATCTATGAGAAAAGCATCTACAATCATATTAAGTGTTGTCCTCTTATTTTTTTTACTGGCCGGATCGTTTTCAGCAGGTGCTTTTACGGGTTATGCCATCTCAAGAAATATTAAATCAGCCAATCTGGAGACGATTACCAATGTGGTTACGGAAACCGTCCCATCAATTACGCCGGACTCTATTACACCAGAACTTCCTGACAACCACCCTCCAATCACAACTGATGAACCATTATCTCTCGATAACGGGAGTCTGGGTCAACTTTTCGCCCCCTTCTGGGAAGCCTGGGATATTATCCATGAGCAATATGTAGATCAACCCCTGGATGATGAAGCCCTAATCGTTGGTGCAACCCACGGCATGATCTCTGCAATGGGCAACAACCATGCTACAAATTTCGAAACTTTACCGGCTCCTGGAATTCAAGAAACAAACACACCTGAAGAATTAGAAGAAACTTTTGCCCCTTTTTGGAATGTATGGGCTACGATCCATGCTCCCGATGATCAAGTTCTCATGCAAGGCGCGATATCAGGGATGATGGATGCCCTGGGCGATCAACACAGCTCATATATGAGCCCTGATCAATTTAAGCAAGCAAATATTCCCATGGAAGGCGATTATGAAGGTATTGGCGCCTGGGTAGACCCGACACAGGAGTACCTGACGGTCGTCAGCCCGATGCCAGGATCTCCGGCAGAGGAAGCAGGATTGCTTCCGGGAGATGAGGTCATTGCGGTTGACGGCGATGATATGACCGGGATTGATGGTAATTTGGTAATTCGCCGAGTATTAGGCCCTGCCGACTCAAAGGTGGTTTTGACCAT
>JBDLJO010000057.1:0-12516 GCA_039714275.1 Chloroflexota bacterium
TGTCAGCGTAGAAATCCGCTAAACCCTGATACCGAGCCGCCATTGCGTCCAACGCTCGCTGATTGCCTGATACTTCAGCATTGGCGTAGAAATCCGCCAGTCCTTGATAGCGGGCTGTCATGGCGTCCAACGCTCGCTGAGCACTTGATACCTCAGCATTGGTATAGAAATCTGCTAGCCCTTGATAGCGGGCTGTCATGGCGTCCAATGCCCGCTGGGAACCGAATACCTCAGCATTGGCGTAGAAATCTGCCAACCCTTGATAGCGAGCTGTCATGGCGTCCAATGCCCGCTGGGAACCGAATACTTCAGCATTGGCGTAGAAATCCGCCAATCCTTGATAGCGAGCTGTCATGGCGTCCAATGCTCGCTGATTGCCTGATACTTCAGCATTGGCGTGGAAATCCGCCAATCCTTGAAAGCGGGCTGTCATGGCGTCCAACGCCCGCTGGGAACCGAATACCTCGGCATTGGCGTAGAAATCCGCCAACCCTTGATAGCGAGCCGTCATTGCGTCCAATGCTCGCTGATTGCCTAATACCTCAGCATTGGCGTGGAAATCCGCCAATCCTTGATAGCGGGCTGTCATGGCATCCAACGCTCGCTGGGAACCGAATACCTCGGCATTGGCGTGGAAATCCGCCAGTCCCTGATAGCGAGCGGAATCAGCTTCAAGAGCGCGAGTATTAACGGGTGATTCAACTTCATCAGCAGGAATGATGATCAGAGCCGCGCTAACCACAGAGATGATGAGTAGAATTGCTAACACCCATGCCCAAAAGGATGTTTTTTTCAGTAATGGAACCTGAATGACTTGATCTGATCTCTTTACTTCAGTTTGGATTGTCATCGCAATTTCTCCTTTTTTGGCGACAATTTACGCGCATGTGCGCTTACTTGTATCCCAAATGTAGCAATTCATGCGTTCAAATTCGTATGTCAAACCGTTTTTCAGCGTATGTCCTAGATTAGAAAATAAATTTTGCTATAATGTAAATAAATTTACGCCTGAGCACTGAAGATACACTGCGCATACTTTTCAGAATATAAAAGCTGGAAAATCGTATGTTATTTAGAATTTACTTGCTTGGGCAATTCAAACTCCAATATAACGATCATGCAATTGAATTGCCATCTAGATCAGCCCAAACCCTATTAGCTTTTCTTGTGCTAAACGCAGGGATAGCTCACAGGCGGGAGAAACTGGCCAGTCTGATCTGGCCAGAATCAACAGAGCGCAATGCGCGCGGTTATCTTCGACAGGCGCTTTGGCGCATTCGTAAAGCGCTGAAAAGTGGGGAAATCGCATGGGAAAACTATCTCCAGATCAACAATATTAGTATTTGTTTTGATGACCAATCTGAATACTGGTTAGATGCTGACCGGCTAATAAAACCAGTGGAAACACGGCAACTGGAGGAAATCGTCAGGCGTGTCCGTATATTCCGTGGAGAGCTGCTGCCAGGTTTTTATGACGAATGGATCGTGTTAGAACGGGATCGCCTGAGTGCGGCATATCACCAAAAAATGAATCTGCTGCTCGATCTCCTGATCCAGGCTGAAAAATGGGATGAGGCGGTGAAATGGAGTGAGCAGTGGATTTTGCTGGGTTATTCGCCCGAACCGGCCTTTCGTGCATTGATGCACGCTTATGCGGGATTGGGAGACCAGAGCATGATCAGGTCCACTTATCAGCGCTGCGTGGAATCGTTAAACCGAGAGCTCAGTTTGGAACCATCACCTGAAACGAAGAAACTGTATCAGCGGATGCTGCGCGGAGAATTGGAGGGGTCACCCTCCCCCCCACCTCACACTGCTGACCCAATCGTTCTACCACCTTTTCTCAGAGAAGGCGTTTCAGATCAGATTGAACCGCCTATCTTTGTCGCCCGTGAGCGCGAGATTACACAATTGGAAAATTTCCTGCAGCTCGCCTTATCTAACCAAGGCAATGTGGTATTCATCACTGGTGAAACTGGAAGCGGTAAGACAGCTCTGGTTAATGAATTCAACCGGCGTGCCCGAAAAAAACACCCTGATTTAATTGTCGTCAGCGGAAATTGCAATGCCCACACGGGTATCGGTGATCCCTATTTGCCCTTTCGTGAGATCATAAATCTGCTGACCGGCGATGTGGAAGCCCGTTGGGCTGCAGGAGCGATGACTAACACTCACGCACAACTTTTATGGCGTACACTTCCACTTGCAGTTCAGACTGTGGTTGAGGTCGGTCCGGACTTGATCGATACCTTTATCCAGGGGTCTGCCCTTCTTGATCGTGCTGCGGCCGCGGCACCCAGAGGAACCGCTTGGATGACCCGCCTGGATGAACTCGTTGAACGCAAGGAAACAGGAAATATACTCCCAAGCCGACAGCAAAACGATCTTTATGAGCAGTATGCTCGGGTGCTGAAAGCACTGGCTCGTAAAATCCCTTTAGTACTGGTAGTGGACGATCTCCAGTGGGCGGACCTTGGATCAATTAATTTACTCTTCCACCTGGGCCGCAACCTGTCGGGAAGCAGTATCCTGATATTGGGAGCTTACCGCTCGGAAGAAGTAGCCTTGGGTAGAGATGGGGAAAGGCACCCACTCGAGCCTGTGATCAGTGAGTTTCAACGCCAATTTGGCGATATGGTAGTGAACTTGAATCAGGCTGAGAAGCGCAATTTTTTAGAGGAGCTTCTGGACGGTGAGTTAAATGAGCTGGGTTCTCAATTCAGAGAGATGCTCTACCAGCTAACCCGCGGTCACCCTCTTTACACCGTTGAACTGCTGCGCGGCATGCAGGAACGCGGAAATTTGGTTCGGGATGAGGATGGACGGTGGGTCGAGGGTACGGCACTGGATTGGGAAACACTACCAGTGCGGGTGGAGGCGGTGGTCGCAGAGCGCATTGGTCGGCTGTCTGAACCACTGCGGTCGGCACTGCGAGTGGCCAGCGTGGAAGGCGAAACTTTTACCGCTGAGGTGGTCGCCAAAGTACATACCACCGATGAAGGTGAATTATTGAGGCAATTGAGCGGTGATTTGGATAGAAAACACCGTTTGATTCGCGCGCAGAGCATCCAACGTATCAATGGACAGCTTATTTCTCGATACCGGTTCCGACATATCCTTTATCAGAAGTTTCTGTACAGCAATCTGGATGAAGTAGAACGGGTGCACCTGCACGAGCAAGTCGGGGAGACTCTCGAAGGATTATACGGAGCTCAGGATGAGCAAGCCGCAGCCAATGAAGTTGCGCCACAATTAGCGAGGCACTTTCAGGAGGCTGGCATTACGGAGAAGGCGATTCGCTATCTACACAAGGCTGGGGAAAAGGCTTTAATGATGTCTGCCTATAGGGAAGCAATTGGACATCTGACTCGCGGTATTTCACTGTTAAAAACATTACCGGACTCCCAAGCGCGCGCCCATCAAGAGTTCGTTTTGCAATTGTCCTTAGGCATGGCTTGTGTAGGTCCCAAGGGCTATGGCCGAGAAACCGAAGAAATCTACACCCGAGCCCTCGATCTGTGCCAGTATATTGAAAAAGGGCCTCAGTTATGCCGAATGATGTGTGCACTGACATGCCTGCATTATGTACACGCCGAGCACCAGAGGGCGCGTGAGCTGGCCGAAGAGACTCTCGACCTGGCTCAAGAGATCGGGGATTCGATGCTGATCATGATGAGCCACTGGCAAATGGGATTTATCTTGTTTGCTCTTGGAGATTTTACAACGTCAAGAGTACACCTCCAGCAGGTGATCTCCAACTATGAACCTCAAGAGCATCATCACGCCTTCGTCCATCTACGAGGAGCAGACGCGGGGGTGGGCGCGCTAGCGTACGATTCTTGCTGTCTTTGGTGTCTGGGATATCCCGATCAAGCCGCGAGCAGAAGCCAGCAGGCACTAGCGTTGGCTAGAGAACTCGATCACCCCTTCTCCCTGATAGATGTCCTCGCCTATGCTGGGTGCTTGTTCAATGCCATGCGCCGCGATGCCCAGACACTCCATAAAAATGCCCAAGAACTGATGCATTTGGCGAATGAAAAACTTCATGGGTGGACAAGGTCTGCAACATGGCTGCAAGGACAAGGGCTGGCGATGGCGGGACACATAGAAGATGGGATTACCCAATTGCGGCAGGCTCTCAAGATTACACACTATGGTCCCGAAGAGTGTTACAAATCGGGAATTCTTCTCGCACTAGCCGAGGCAGAGGGGATGGCGGGTAACCCTGAGGATGCTTTAAACACTTTGACCGAGGGACTCTCTTTGGTGGAACGGACGAGTGAACGCTACGTGGAAGCAGAATTTTACCGCATCAAAGCAGCGTTACTGCTGATGCAGGGTGATGAAATTGAAGCTGAGGTAAATCTCCAGAAGGCTATTGAAGTAGCTCACCGGCAGCGTGCTATGTCATGGAAACTGCGGGCTTTGATCGATTTGGCTAAACTGTACCGGGAGCAGGGAAGATTGGAAGCCGTGGGAAAAGAGTTATTGGAGGCTTATTCCTGGTTTTCAGAAGGATTCGAAACCCCAGATCTGATACAGGCCAAAGCCCTTCTGGAGGAGATTGCTTTGAATTAAATCATCTAGAAGGAATGGGGAATGGTGAAGGTGGGAGAAGCAATGCTATAATTTATCTATGGGAAAGTCAGGCCGTATCCCGCGCAGTCTACCGCTGCAAATGATCACGAGCTTTGTTTTCGTGATCATGTTTACCGCGCTGATTATTGGTATTCCAGCTTTTTTGCTAATCCGGGGACAATTAAACCGTCAAGCTTGGACTCAAGTCGATCAGGGGACACGCGCGGCTCAAGCGCTTTATGCCGCCCATCAACATAAGATAGAAAGTATTGCTGATCTAACTGCCCAACGCCCAACATTGCATGAATTTATCCTGGATGAAAATTCGGAAGGACTAGAAAATTACTTACATACGCTGCAAGTCAGCGCGGAAATAGACTGGATCATCATCTGTGATGCAAATAAGGGGGATATCATGAGCACGCTGCCGCTAAAGGGGATGGAACCATGCCAGAATTGGGAAACTAGCAGTATGTATTGGGAATCGGGAACAACCCCCAATCAAGCCTGGATAATAGGGGTCAGTTGGATTAAAAAAGATGATATTCCACGCATAAAAGTAATCGTTGGTACTGCCCTTGATCAGGAATTTACTAATCAAATGCACGTAGAAACAGGCCTCGAACACAGCATTTACGCTAATGATAAGCTAATTTCAAGCAGCTTCGCGGTGGGTAATGCAGTTCAAATCGAAACTCGCCCAGGTGCAGAATTTCTTGAACAGCGCACATTTAAGGTTGGGGTTGATTCTTACTACGCAGCCAGTTTCGCATTAAATGGTGAGCTAAAAGCTGAGGTTGCGCTCAGCATTTTAGAGATTGTTGATACCCAAAAACAAATGATCATCATCTTGTTAGGTAGTATCTTGGCGGTGGCGATATCGGGGTCTTGGTTAGGTGTTTATATTGCACGCAGAATCAGCAACCCTTTAGTGCAATTAACCCAAGCTGCAGAAAAATTTAGCCAGGGGGATCTCGAAACACCGGTGATGGCAAGTGATCAAGTGCAAGAAGTTAGTCGTGTAGCCCGGGTCTTGGAGAATGCACGCATCGATTTACAGCAAACTTTAACACGTCTTCAAAACGAGCAAGACTGGGTCAGTCATCTGCTGGAATCAATTGTTGAAGGCATCATGACTTTAGATCCTAAATGTAATATCTCCTATTTTAGCCAGGGAGCTGAGAGAATCACCGGGTGGAGAACAGAAGATGTGTTGGGGAAACCATGTGATCAGGTATTCAAATTAGCAAACCCTAAAGAACGCTTTAGCCAATTTATGCCGCATCCAGGAGAACGCCATAAAGTCATCGTAATCTTAGATGATGGACGGCAAGCTACCTTAGCCATCACGGGAGCCCATATGGCTCCATCGGATGCCAGCCATGCAGAGAACATCCTTGTCTTTCGAGATATTAGCGAAGAAGAAGCGATTAATCGGCTGGTTGGTCAGTTTTTAGCTAATATTGTGCATGAATTCCGTACACCATTATCAGCACTTTCTGCTTCGATCGAATTGCTCCAAGATCAAGTTGATGATTTGACTTTGGAAGAGGTGCATGAATTACTTGGGTCGCTTCATTTAGGAATTTTGGGGCTACAAACTTTAATCGACAATTTACTCGAAGGAGCAAGTATTCAAGCCGGACATTTTAGGGTAGCACCTCAACGAGTAGATTTGGGAATCATGATATCAGAAGCTGCACTTACGCTACACCCTCTCTTGGAAAAATACGGGCAGCGATTAGTTGTTACACTACCGGCAGAGATACCGGTAGTTAATGCTGATTCTCGCCGGATTGTTCAAGTGTTGGTAAATTTAATATCTAACGCGCATAAATTTGGTCCAGCAGATGAAGTGATAAATCTTTCTGTTCTTGTTGACCAAGAGTGGGCACGAATAAAAATCTCGGATCGGGGATCGGGGATTCCTGTCGAAAGTCAAGAATTTCTATTTTATCCTTTTTCACATGGGAGCAGCTCAAATGCAGGTGCCGGGTTAGGCTTATCTGTGGTTAAAGCAATTATCAACGCCCATGGAGGACAAACAGGAGTCGAGAACCGACCAGGCGGTGGGGCTATTTTCTGGTTTACATTACCTATAGCCACGGGAGATCTTATATGAAAATCCTAGTTGTAGATGATGATAGAGTTCTCGCAGATGTGGTTACCTTTACACTGCGCCGCGAAGGATATGAGGTGATACAAGCTTATGATGGTGATGTCGCCTTACAACGTTGGGAAGAAGATGAACCTGCTTTGATCTTACTAGATATAAACTTGCCCAAAGTAGATGGTTTCACGGTTTGCCGCTTAGTGCGAGAGCAAAGTGATACGCCCATCATTTTGTTAACTGTGCGCGGTGAAGAAGATGATATTGTGCAGGGTTTAGAAATGGGTGCGGATGATTATATTGTCAAACCTTTCAGCCCGAGACAGCTTGTAGCGCGCACGAAAGCAGTTCTGCGACGAACTGGTCAAAAATCTAGCCCCCAAACACTGCAGCTTGGGGACTTGCAATTCGATTATCGCCAACGGGTTGTGAATACGCCATCAGCAGGGCAAATTGCATTAACGCCCTTAGAAAATCGTCTCCTGCATACGCTAATGCTAAACACAGGTCACGTAGTATCTTATGATTCCATTATTGATCGTGTTTGGGGTCCGACCGGGGGCGATCGTGATATGGTACGCCAAGTTGTTCACCGACTGCGCAATAAGATTGAAGAAGATCCTGCGAATCCCATATATATCCAGACCATACCTGGTTTGGGATATGGCATTGATCACAAATAATGTCCAAACATAATCTAACTTAGAATTTCTCTAAACTAATTATCTCCTGGAACTAGTCCCTGTGGTGATGAATCGCTGGCAAGGAGAATGCCTGAAACGGATTTTTAATCAAACACAAGGCTATTTTTGGGAATTCCTTTTTTTGTGTCTTTTTTAGGGACAAATTTAATTTGATCATCTAGGGGGTTTTTGTTACAGACATATCACAAGATCATCACAAGATTTGTCATCTCAATCCATTAACCTATATATACAACAAAATATCTGTTTTTATACCTGCGATGAAAAACCGAAAAAGGAGGCTATCATGCGCACCAAAAACATACATTTAAATGATTGTGCTGCGAGAGGCCACCAATCAGTGCTAGAGAGAAAATATATCGAGATTCATTTGGCTAGACTAGGACATACCTTGGAGAGCGTTAAAACTTTGCCAATCGCGGATGCCAAACGGCTGATGACCGAGGCTTGCAGATACGCCTCACTTAAGATGGCTGAGATCGAAGCAAAGGGGCAATTTCGGGATCGAATTCGCTACGAATGATTACTATGGGAGGCATATTATGCCATATTTAAAACTTAACCAACTAAGACCAACACCAAGTTCAGCACGGCTCTTACCATTAGCCATTGCCAAACGTTATCACGCGATACCTGTCACTGTAGAATCCACAAAGATAACGGTAGCAATGGCTAATCCAGAAGATTTAGATGCGCAAGCTGTAATCTCGGAATGCTTAGGTGCAAAGCCTTATTTTGTACAAGCTAACCAGCAATCCATCGATAACTGGTTAGAAAAAACATGGTCAGGGTCAGCAAACGATTTTGGTCGCGTGCTGGTGTGGACACCGGGTCAGGAACATTGCGAGAATTTTATATCCTTTTGCAATCAAGTAGCCACTTTGTTGGACGCAAAACTCGTAAACTACTCAAAAAACACTTATAACCATAAAACAATCGACGATTATGTGACCCAGAGCGATCAAGAACCATGCAAATTACTAATTTTGTGCTTACCTAAACAGTCATTAATCAACAAATTTCTTCGCAATCCACCAGAATGTCAACTCATTGATCGCTCGAAAAACTCTGTCTTGGTCGCTCGCTCTCCGCGCTGGCCTATTCGGAAAATCCTTTTGGTGCTGCGCCACGATGGTTCTGACCAACCCGGGATCGATTGCTGCCTAGATATCGCTAAACGGACTGAGGCTGAAGTAACAATTTTGCCCTTAATTCTTCCCAGCAGAGATTTGTATCAGCAAGCTGGTCCGGCCTGCCATCATCTTTCAGATCTGCTATCAACAAGCCACAATTTAGGTTCAAAGTTACGCTCTGCGCTTCAAATTTTCGTTCATGAAGGTATTCCCAGTACCCTGCGTTTGCGAGAAGAACCTCCTTTTTATCAAATTCGTTCGGAAGCGGAGGACAGCGACTATGATTTGATCATCGTGGGTGCCCAAATGAGGAATCGCGTTCAACTGCTGACTCGACATGGCATTATCCCTAATATTTTGGTTTGGGTGGACCGCCCAACATTAATTGCTCGTTTTAGAGAGTGATTGGCATTGTTGATATAGCAAATGCAATCAGTGACTTGATCTCTTAAACAAATTCAACATTCTCGTTACCTCATATAAATAATCACCTGACCTTTTTTACATACTTTTCCAGTGATTTCCCTTACCGGGGTAGTCAGAGATCACACTCTTACCATCGTCAACTAGTTAAGTGAGTATTGTAATTGGGAAATAGATTAAACTGGTTCCCCAAGAAAGATAAGAGGAAAGCAATGGCACAATCAAAAATCAACAATAATACTCCTGACCTGCGAATTCTATTACGCAATTTTTTCATTGAGTTAACCTTGTACGGCATACTCGTTGTTGGATATTTTCTTATCTGCCTGCGATACATCAACGATTATCTTACCAACATGTTTCACAACAACCTGGTTCTGTATGCTTTTGTGGCACTAATCCTAATTGTTGCGCAAGGCATCTTGCTTGAATGGGTGACATCATTTTTGCTAGATCAGTTCAAGCTAGACCGATTGGATTAAAAGGTATCGTCATGGAATTTCTTGTTGCAGGGGTGAGTGTAAATCCATTCTTGTTAGCTGGGATTGGATTGGTGGTAGGTATTATGGGCGGCTTCTTTGGTGTTGGTGGTGGATTCATTGCCGGTCCATTGATGTTCTGGATGGGAGTACCAATGAATTTTGTTGTAGGCACCGATTTAGCTCACATGACAGGCAAATCCATTGTGGCAGCTAAACGGCATCGCACACTGGGACATGTAGATATCAAACTGGGTCTGATCATGATTGCAGGTACTATTTTGGGGGTTGAATGCGGAGCCCGGTTGATCGAAATTCTCGAAGCCCGTGGTATAGTGGATACAGCGGTAGGAAGCGCTTATATGGTAATCCTGCTAGCCATCAGCATCTTTACATGCTGGGAAAGTCTACGAGCGATACGCATGATCCGCACCGAGCACTTGGATGTTAAAGATGCCTTGGGGTTTAAAGGTGTGACCAAATATGTACAAAAATTCCAAGTACCCCCGATGATTTCATTACCAGCATCGGGGATTGGTTCAATTTCGGTTTGGCCAATCTTAGGTGTAGGGTTATTCACCGGGTTGCTAGCCGGGGTTTTAGGTGTAGGGGGTGGATTCGTACGCATGCCGATGTTGATCTACTTGCTGGGTATTCCTACCCACGTGGCTATTGGTACAGATTTGTTTGAAATCATGATCTCAGCGGGTTTTGGAACAGTAACTCATGCCATCAAAGGCAATGTGGATGTGATAATGGCATTGGTTATGCAAACCGGCGCTGCATTTGGAGCCCAAATTGGAGCGGTTTTAACCCGTTATTTTTCCGGTCCGCGCATACGGTTGGCGTTCTCGGCATTACCCCTTATTGGTGTGTTGATGGTATTGTTCCGGCTAACAGGGGGCGGGGCAGCCCATTAGATCCGTGGAGCATCTGTGAAAATTTTAATTTTTGTTTCCAGTCACAACAAATCGAAACCAGCAGTATTATTCGGCGGTCTTCTCGCTAAAAAGACTAATGCTTCAATTACTTTGCTAACTGTAATCGATGAACCTCATGTGCTGGATACTGCCCATCAAACTCTTGAGAAAGCAAGAAAGTGGATACCAGATTTAAATGCGACCACTGCGGTACGCATCAATACTGATGTTAACGGTATTCTCACAGAAATTGACAGTGGGGAATATGATTTGCTAATTATCAGGGCTCGTCAGGCTACCCAGCTCAAGGATTTTCTCAGGACAAAAATTGGGCGAAGAGCAGCCCGTCAGTCACCGATTTCGGTTTTGGTTATTAAACAAGAACATACTGAATTAAACCGAATTCTGATTTGCACAAGCGGTGTAGATTTAGCGAATCCAGTGATCGAGAAGAGTGTTTGGTTGGCAAAATCATCCCAGGCGAAAGTTACTTTACTTCATGTTGCTGGGTCGGTCCCTAGCATGTACACTGGATTAGACAAAATTGAAGAACAACTTCATGAAATTTTAGAAACGGATACACCCATGGCTCAGCACTTACGTCATGCAGTCAATATGCTTGTAAATGAAAATATAAATGCCGAATTGAAATTGCGCCATGGCTCTGTACCAGATGAAATATTGCACGAAGCTCGTTCAGGCAACTACAATTTGATAGTTCTTGGTGCATCAAAAGCATTTGTTGAATTCGCTGGATGGTTGTTAGGAAATGTAGCACAGCAAATAGTTGACCAGGCCGATTGCCCGGTTTTGGTGGTCAGACAGGCAACCTTGAACCCAGAAACTAAAGATTAATGCAAGAAATATAAATATGCAATAAGGTTAAAAATATGTACAAACGGATTTTAGTTCCTTTGAATGGGTCACTTTTAACAGAACAGGCTTTGCCTCATGCTGTCAGTCTGGCTGAGCACTTTAATGTAGAATTGTTTCTATTGAAAGTTCTAAAACATCTAGGAGAAGGGCTCAATATGCCCTTAGGTGCATTAAAAAAAAGCAGAAGAAGCTTCTTTTGAGTTTGCCCGCAATAAATTAGATCACGTTTCTGCTAATATCCGGAATAAAGGGATTATGGTTCGAGCGACGACAGTTATTGGTCAGCTTCACGAAGAAATCGCACTGTTCACCGCAACAGAACAAATAGATTTAATCGTGATTTCCACGGTGGAAAAATCGAGATTTCGTTGCTGGCTAATGAGAAGTGTTGCCAAGAAGGTTGCTTACGATGTTGGCGTTCCTTTACTACTAGTACCTACACATAAGGATAAAAAAAATGGATAGGAAACATCGAATTAGTACCTGGATGAAACGAGAGGTGATCTTTGCCGGTCCGAATACCTCAATAATGGAAGCTGCTGCCCTTCTGGTAGAGAAAAGGGTGGGTACGCTGCCAATCGTCGATGAAATGGGTTTCCTAATCGGTGTAACATCCATCAGCGACATCATCCAGATATTCCTCCCCGATTTCGTTTCTCTATTGTCAGACATAAGTTTTATTAAGGACTTCGGGATTTTAGGGTCCCCTTCCCCAGAGAGCCTAGAAAAAGCGCAGAGGCTATCGGTGGCCAATGTAATGAAAGAACCCGTGTCCGTTGATGACAACTGCTCACTGATCAGGGCATTATCAGTGATGGAGAAGCACAATCTGCGAGATTTGTCTGTGGTGAAAGATGGGAAACTTGTCGGTGTTGCATCGCGCGTTGATATAGGACGGGCCTTTCTCATTGGATGGCAAATCTCCCCTGCAGGAAAAAAGGAGGCACGTTGATGTCTTCAGTAGTCGCCACACTGATCGTAGCTTTTACCCTCATATTAATCTTTACCGATAAATTGAACCGCACTATCGCTGCTATCGTTGGAGCGTCGATGATGCTAATCGCTGGCATGGTGTTGGGTTTCTATTCCGAATCGCAGGCGCTGGATGCGATTGAGTTCGATGCGATAGGCTTGCTGCTTGGAATGATGATCTTGGTGTCCATGCTAGAACCCACAGGATTTTTTCAATATGCCGCTGTCAGGGCTGGGCAACTCTCGCGTGGAGATCCATGGCGATTGATGCTGCTGCTTGGAGGGGGTACTGCTTTCGTATCGTTATTTTTTAACAATGTG
>JBDLJO010000058.1:0-12469 GCA_039714275.1 Chloroflexota bacterium
CCCAGGGTGTGAGAATTAAATCGGCATAACCTATATTATGATCTGAATGCATGTGCGTTAGGAAAGCTGTTTTTATATTTGCAATTTCCAATTCCTTTAGTGGTCCGCCATAATGTGCTGTCAATGCAGCCGCCTGTCTAATTAGACCAGCACCAAAATCTACAACATAGGGCGTTTCTCCTACAAGAACGATCAGAGAAGGTCCTGAATGATACGGATCTGGATTTGGATTGCCAGTACCAAGCAAGATAACTTTAGTATTAGTCATCGATTTCCTTCCATAGAGTTTAGTAACAATAAAAAAATTTCCTGGGAATAAAAATTTTCTAGCTGCCCATTAAATCTTGCTTTTGAAAATTGCCAATTTAAAATCATGAATGAAATTTTGATCAGCAATGTGCAGCCAGGGTAATTCTGCTATCGGAACCGTACTTGTTCCGTATGAGCATACCGTAATCTGACGCTTGAAGGATTCTTGATGGAGTATTTCAAATACCGTTTCAAATATTTTTCCACCGAAAGGATTGAATAGAAAGAAGACAGTACCATCTGAATAATTTGTCGATCGTGCATCCGAATTGATATATCGGATATTATCTAAATTCAAAAATGCAGCACGCTGAGTCGCGTAATTATAATAAGATGGTTCAAATTCTACGCCCACACATGAGACGCCAGTCAATATATTGACCAACCCTACAACTTTTCCCAGGCCTGAGCCTAAATCATAGAAGACGTCATTTTTAGTAAAATTAATTTTATCTACAAGCTCTAAGATTACACTGGCAGGTGTAGGTTCATAGCGTACCATGCCGTAATCACGATTGAGAGTTGGTTCGGGTTTTTGGTATGGGGTTAAAATGCCTTCGAGTAAGCCATCTATGTTTTCATATCCATAATGGGCTTGGCCGTGTTTGTTGGATCTGTAACTAGTAAATGGAGCAAGTAGGGTTCGCAAAGTCTCTAAGCGATCCAACGCTTGTATCCTAGAAAGAAATTTCTGATACAGCTTATGATTGAGGTCTATAATAAGTTTTTCTAATTGTATTGCTTCGTAATAAATTGATTTAATCTCAAATTTAGAGTCGCTGGTTAAGAATAAATTTTTTATAAGCGCAATAAATTCTAAAGCATCCTTGCGAGCATTAAATTCTGTTTCAAGAAATAAGGTGTTGTTATTCTTGATATCCAACAAATCAGTTCTTAAGCTGGATAATTTCATAGTAAATTCTTTACGAGAGATAAAAATCCGAGTGCAAGTGCTGATGGGGCATATCGATCTAATACAAACACATGTAATTAGAGAAATAATAAAAGAAGTATCAACAATAAGAAATAAATAAAAAGATCAGATAAAAAAAATCAATTCATAAAAATGCGCATAGCCATTATATAACACCCTCTATCTAAATTTATTTTCCTTTAACAAATAAACAATAAAAAAAAATATTAATCCCTATCACGACGTCTTTTTCGCCGCTGTCTTCGCGCGCCCCCTTTATTTGCATTAGAGGATATCCAGGCAGAGCAGTTCTCATCGTTTCCCATAAGAGCATCTGCAGCTAATATAGCATTTCTTATTTCAGCTTCTAACGGATTTGCAATTGCGCAAGTCATACCGGCAGTGATCAGCATGGGAAGGAAAGCACTGTTGATTCCATTTCTGTTGGGTAACCCAAACGATACATTGCTGGCTCCACAAACAGTATTACAGCCTAACTCTTCTTGAACACGACGAATGATGTTGAAAACTTGTCGCCCCGCGTACCGTTTGGCGCCAATTGGCATCACTAATGGATCAATGATAATATCCTCTTTCGGTATACCATAATCCCTAGCGCGTTCAACAATTTTCTTGGCTACAGCAAAGCGCACAGCGGGATCATCAGAAATTCCAGAATCATCGTTTGAAATAGCAATCACGGCAGCGCCATGCTTTTTAACTAATGGCAATACAACTTCTAACCGTTCTTCTTCTCCAGTCACTGAGTTAACCAAGGCCTTTCCTTCATAAGATTCGAGACCACTTTGTAAGGCGGCGACGATTGATGAATCGATACAAAGGGGAACGTCTGTCAATGATTGCACCAATCGAATGGTTTCAGCCAAGATTGCAGGCTCATCAGCTAACGGAATACCGGCGTTGACATCAAGTATTTGAGCACCAGCTGCTACCTGAGCGAAGGCATCGCTCTTGACGCGATCGAAGTTGCCTGAAGCCATTTCGGTGGCAAGCATTTTTCGACCTGTAGGATTAATACGCTCCCCGATTACAACAAAAGGTTGATCGGGACCAATGAGTACCGTTTTCGTTTTAGAACTAAGTAAAGTTTGCATAAGAATATAGATATCCCTTTATTAGAATAATTATTGTTATGTAATTATTTTCCAAGAGCTTCAGCCATAGCTTTGATATGATCAGGTGTACTCCCGCAGCAACCACCGATCAGCGATGCACCAATATCTCGAACATTCGTCGCGTATTCAGCCATCAATTCTGGGGACCCATCATAAACAATATCGCCGCCAGCAACTACATGAGGAATTCCGGCGTTACCCTTGGCAACCAGAACAACATTGGGATCCGTTTCTCGCATAATCTGGACTGTTTTTTCAAGTTCATCAGAACCAGTTCCACAGTTGGCCCCAACAGCTATTACGTCCTGCTCTCTTAAAGATTCAATATAATTAGCCGGGCTAACACCCATCATCGTATGTCCATGCGTGTCAAAGGACATTGTAGCAACAATAGGCAAATCGCAAACAGAACGAATCCCTTTAATAGCAGCCTTGACTTCATTGATATCGCTCATGGTTTCAATCCATAAAACATCCACTCCGCCATCGGCCAATCCTTTAGCTTGTTCTGCAAATGCTTCCACGGCATCATCGAAAGTCAGCAACCCCATCGGCTCGAACAATTGGCCTGTTGGTCCAATGTCACCGGCTACGACTACTGTTTGCTGTACATCATCTGAAACTGAACGAGCATTCTTTGCAGCGGCTTTGTTTAATTCGTAAACCCGATCTTGAAGATTGTGCATTTCTAGGCGAAAGCGCGTCCCGCCAAAAGAGTTGGTCAATATTAATTGTGATCCTGCATCCACATATGCCCGATGAATGGCTTTGATGCGCTCGGGGTAGAGGACATTCCATTCGTCAGGAGGATCACCTTGTTCCAACCCGGCGTCCATGAGCATGGTGCCCATAGCACCATCTAACAAAATGGGTTGGCCATTTTCTAGTAACTGTAGTAGTGGGTTCATTATTTCTCCGTTTTAATAATTCAAATTCCTATCAATCATATCCTAAGTTATTTTCCCTTCCGCAACTCCATGAATTTATTTGCTGTTTCCACCGCGATTGCAGCATCACGACAGTAGGCATCCGCTTTAATGTCTTCTGCAAAGTCATCGTTAAGCGGAGCTCCACCGACCAAGACAATAATATCATCACGAATACCCTTGTCTTTTAATGCGTTAATGACCGTGCGCATGTAAACCATTGTTGTAGTTAATAAAGCGCTCATCCCAAGTATATCCGCATTATGCTGCTCAATTGCGGCAATAAAATCATCTGCGGAGACATTGATACCTAAATTGACAACGTCAAACCCCGCGCCCTCCAACATCATGGCAACTAAGTTCTTTCCAATATCGTGAATGTCCCCTTTTACCGTACCAATAACAACCGTGCCCTTAATTGGTGCACCAGTTTCAGCCAATAATGGTCGCAGCAGATCCATGCCAGACTTCATCGCTTTGGCTGCCATCAATACTTCTGGAACAAAAAGAACACCATCTCGGAAATCAATACCAACAACTTCCATGCCTGCAACAAGGCCTTTGATCAAAATATCGTACGGAGGTATCTGGCGTGAGAGCAGTTCCTTAATCGACTCAATAATTTCATCAGCATAGCCATCGTAGAGATCTTCCTGCATAAGCTCCAGAATATCTTCATTACCCATTTCTTTTAGATTAATTTCATCGTTCACAGCAAGTTCCTTATAGATATTGTGCTAATTATAATTGAATTATATTTAGCGGCTGTTAGTTATTGGCGGTTCGTCGCCTGCGCCGAGTTCGCCTTGGTACTTTAGTGACCACGGCAGAATTTTCCAATATCCCTCCTAAATTGTGAAAAGAGTCATATTGGTGAGGCAAATGCATGGCGCTAACAAACTCAGTTTGAAAATCTGGATCAAGTGCGGTTTCAATATAGCTAATTTGCTCAGCTATATCCTGGGCATGTGCTCTTTTTTGGCGATTAAGCAGCGCAATGCGAGCTCCATCACCGGCGGCGTTGCCCACAGCATGTACGTTTTCTATTTTACAATCAGGAATCAATCCCAACACCATAGCGTGCTTGGGATCAATATAACTGCCAAAAGCGCCAGCTAAAATTACTTGATCTAAGTGCTCCACTTTAGCCCGCATCATCAACAATTTGGCCCCCGCATATAGGGCAGCCTTAGCTAATTGAATATTTCGAATATCCTGCTGAGTAATTAGAATAGGATTACCGCTAAATGATTGGTCCTCAGTAGCCAGAATATAGGCTCCTTTGCGTTTTTCCTGATCCCAATACATAGCATTGCAATCAATATCAGGGTTGAATTTACCATCTGGAAAAAGGATACCTGCTAAAAATAGTTCGGCAACTGCCTCTATAATGCCAGATCCACAAATGCCAGATGCCAGATGCGAGGGCTTAGTATCTGCGCATTCATTATCTCTATGCTGCCATTGATCTGACCAACAACTCTCTCCGATAACCCGGAAACGAGGTAATTTTGTTTTAGGATCAATGCGCACACGCTCAATTGCTCCAGGAGCCGCCCGCATTCCTGATGTAATTTGACCACCTTCAAAAGCTGGTCCCGTGGGGCTGGATGCGCTAAACATCCATTTTGAACTTGTGAGCACAATTTCTGCGTTTGTGCCTATGTCAACAGTAAGTATAATTGAATCAAGGCATTGAGGTTGTTCAGCAACCAAAACGGCAACATTATCGGCACCCACATGCCCCGCCTGGGAAGGCAAAACATGGGCATAAGCCCCGGGATTTAAACGTAATCCAAGATCACGGGCTTTAATATCAATTGCATCACGATTAGCCAGGGCGAAAGGAGCACCACCAATCTCCCTTGGGTTGATGCCAAGAAAGATATGAGTCATAGTAGTATTACCAACCAAAACAATATCATGAATTCGGCGGGGGTGAATTCTAGCAAGCTTAGCCGTGCGATTAGCAAGCTCGTTAATGGAATCGATAATGGCAGTATTCATTAAATGTAAACCATCAGCTCGATTTATTACAAAAGAAATCCGACTCATTAAGTCTTCGCCGTAAGAAACTTGTGGGTTCATCAAAGCTTCGGTTGCCAGAATATTTCCAGATTGTAAATCGCAGAGATAACCCGCTACTGTTGTGCTCCCGACATCAACAGCCAATCCGTACATACTATCCTTATGCCCCGGCTGCACATCAATGACTTCTCGATTATTCCAGACAATTGCAGTTACTGACCAATTTTCAGTGCGCAGTGCAGCCTGGAGCTTGCGTAAAGCGTGAATATCTATGCTCAGGTCAACAAGATCCCATTGGGTTTCTAAGGCATCCTGCAGACGCCCCCAATCTCCTCTGTGCACACCGAGTTGAGCATCTCTTACAGTAACATAATATTGTTTGATAACTGGATCAATTACAACATCTCGATTTGTGACTTTTTTACGGATAATTTGCTTTTTAGCTTGACTGCTTTCCGGAATGGTAATCAGCAAATCTCCATGAATTTGGGCATCACAAGAAAGCCTTTGTTCAGGAGTACCCAGTTTTTTTAACAATGTGATTTCATTATTCGTTGGAGAGGATAGATGTTTACTGCTGGAAGAAATGGCATGCTTATCAAAATGGCCCTCCTCAACAATTACTCGGCATTTATGGCAAGATTGGCGGCCTCCGCAAAGTGACTCAATTTCAACACCCACTTTACGAGCAGCATCCATTACGGTTTGCCCATCTTCTACTTGCTCGCGCCTCCCAGAGGGCATCAATATTAATGTATGTGTATTTCGATAATTAATGGACATGGTTTTTGGACTACAGATGGGGATTCAGTTATTCTGCATAAAATATTCTAGTTGTTTAGAATTTAACGTTGTTAGAGAACTTCAGTCAAATATCTCATGGTAACCTCGATCTAGCTCGTCGTCAGCAAGGTGCGCATAGCGTTGGGTAACCGCAATATTTTTATGTCGCGCCAGTTCTTGGGCTAGTTTTAAGTTGCCACCTGATCCACGCAAAACAGTTGTTACGAAGTAGTGTCTGAAGGAGTGGGGGGTAATTGATCCTGCAGATTTTTTCCCCAAACACTCCTGAACGCGCTGAGATACTATGTTTCTACCGGTTGTTGTAGTTATTGGCTTTGTTTTTTTGCCAGCACCTCGATCATGACGAGAAAAGAGGGGGAGTGAGGATAAAGCACGCCCAGATTTTCCATCTTGACTAGCCCTTAATTTTAGATAGTCTTTTACCGCAGCAAGTGAACGGGATGAAAAACGTACGACAGCCTGGCGATCACCTTTTCCAATTATTATTGCCCGTCCTTCATGCCAATCAATGTCTCCTCGCCTCAAACTGCAAGCTTCATGAACTCGCATACCAGTATCTGCCAAGGTTAATAAAAAAGCGCGATCTCGCATATTTCGGAAACTTTCCATTTCACTCTCTGCGGGCCGAGTAAACAGATTAACAGCATAGTCTAAAACTTTCTCAATAGATTCTCTAGGAAATTGCGGCAATCGCTGTCCTGGACGACGAGCTCGCTGCCTTATGAGCAATCGCAAGCGAGGTAAATTGATTTCTGCAAGTTGTTCTGCAGCCAAATACTCATAAAAACCGGTCACCGCCGATAGATAAAGCCTCTCCGTAGCAGGAGCGTATTCTTTTAGCCCAGAGGTTAACCATACAATTGCATCTTCTGTAAGATTCTTTATGGATGCTTTATCGGACTCATGTCCATGTTGTTCCAATATATTTGTAAAAACTTTTAGCGCGTTTCTGTAAGTTCGTGCTGTACTTTCGCTACGAGCCAATATGACACTATCAAGATAGTTGGCAATACTTACTGCAATGGTGGGATTCATAGTCAGAATGATACGTCAAAAGATAAGTTATCGCAAGCATGACCTGATGGGAATATATTTTTATATGGAAAAGTGTGGAGTAGGGAACCACATTTATCTTATTAATCAGGTGTAATATTTATGTTCAAAATTGTTTATCTAGAATATATATTATTTGTAATAAAAGACGATAAATTATTTATCGAAAAAATATCGATACAATCCAATAATTTATTCCTTGCAGGTAAATTATAAATATAAATGTACTGGTAAATATTAAATAATCATAAGTCTTCGAATTATGCCAAAATATCTTTATCATGAGTGTTGGGGAAAATTAGCAAATTAACAAGATCATCATGAAGAATATTACACCGATAAATGTTTAGGAGCATAAATGATAGGCAGTCAAGTAAAGTAAATGATGAGAAAACAGATCTCTTTACAGGCGACTATTGCTTCTGTTAATGGTACTTATCGAAAGCATTACCTTCTTGTCACTGCCCCGCTTAATTTTATGCATCGCTTGTTGTTTGTGGAATTATCTCTATAATATATATTTCTATGAACGCTGCTTGTATTACTCCCACTTGTACCCCTGATTATCTGGTGATCAGATATGATCATAATTATACATCTCCAGTATGAGAAAAATTCCTGTAGGAATAGACATAAATATATTTATGCGTCTCACCTATTCCATTTATGTCTTGTAATATTTTCATATTCAGGGTTATTATAACTACATACTATAATAACAACATTCACTATTCAAAGATTATGTAATACATTATGTCTAGCAGACTAGCATTAATATGTGCTATAATAGAACATATGTGCTCATTATCGAAGCTTGAATTGTTGAGTAAACAAATGCATCTAGAACCGGCTGAAGATGCAGGTATTCCTAAGATTTCCACACAACAATGTAATTCTATTGAGGTTAGTAGCGCATCATTACCAAATGGCAAAAGAATATCCCTAATTAAGACCCTAATGACATCAGTTTGTGAACGCAATTGTTACTATTGTCCATTTCGGTCCGAACGTGATATACGCCGCGCTAGCTTTCAACCAGATGAATTAGCAAAGCTATTTTCAGAAATACATCATTCGAAATTAGCAGATGGATTATTCTTAAGCTCTGGTGTTGTTGGAGGTGGGATACGTTCTCAAGATCAAATATTGGCCACTGCAGATATATTACGCAATAAGATGAATTATCGCGGTTATTTGCACTTGAAAATTATGCCCGGAGTACAAAAGGCGCAGGTCAAACAAGCGATGATGCTTGCAGATCGCTTATCTGTTAATCTAGAAGCACCCAACACCACATATTTACGCCAATTAGCCCCCACAAAGCAATTTCTGAACGAATTATTACAACCTCTGCAATGGATTGAGGATATACGCAACAAGCAATCCCCTCACAAAAGCTGGAAGGGACGATGGCCTTCCTCGGCAACACAATTTGTTGTTGGAGGTGTTGAAGAGAGCGACCTTGAGCTATTAGCAACAACTGCCAATTTATTTCAACAAATGGGCATAAAGCGTGTATTTTACTCTGCTTTCACTCCTATCATTGATACACCATTAGAAAATCGCTCCCCCACTCCAATAATTCGTCAACATCGTCTATATCAAGCCTCATATCTTTTAAGGGACTATGGTTATACGCTAGAAGAAATGCCATTTGATGGTAAGGGAGAACTCCCGCTAGATATGGACCCCAAATTTGCTTGGGCGCAACGCAATATTATACAAAAACCCATTGAGATAAATCACGCCCCTAAGAAGATGTTATTGCGTATTCCAGGTATTGGCCCATTAGGAGCAAAGCGTATAATGCAAACCCGCAAAAAACACCAGTTACGCGATCTGAGTACGCTCAATAAAATGGGGATCCATGCAAAAAAAGCAGCTCCGTTTATACTAATGAACGGGCAACGACCACCAGTGCAATTGCAATTAATATGAATATGTCAATTCCATTATGCATGAATCCATTTGTATACCGTATTAATAATAGTGGGGTTACTTTTGCATCATGAACATCGTCATCGTGAATTTCATGAATTATTCTTAATTATACAGGAATATAAGCTAAGACTACCTCAACAGGTAAACCCCACATTGTTTTATTTAGAATTGTTTTCACACGATAACCCGCTTGTAGAACAGATTCTATTGTATAAATCGGCCGGCAATCAGCATAATTTGGGATAGATATATGTGCCCAGTTATACAAGCATTGCATTAAATTTTCGTGTTTTCTTTTAGCCATTGCAACTATTACTAGACGTCCATTATCATGCATTATATTTTTACAAGCTGTCAACAACACGGGAATTTCGGGGGTATCAAATAGTTCTAAGGTAAAACTAATAAATACAGCATCAAACAAATCAGAAGCAAAGGGCAAATCCAAAGCATCTCCACAGTGCAAATCCACAACATCTTGCAACCCCTCATCTTGCAATCGTTTTCTTGCGACAGCCATCATACCGGTCGAAATATCAATCCCGGCAACATATCCTTCTGGACCAACATCCAGAGCCAAAGCCTTTAGTGCTTTACCAGTACCATAACCAACTTCAAGTACACTTTCTCCTGGTTGTACATTTAGCATTTCCATGCCTGCTTGTGTAAATTGCCACTCGGATGTACCAGCCAACCAATCGTACCAATTACTCAAACGGTCGTAGCTTATTATTGCATCCTCTTTCGAGCGCAGGACACGTGCTATTTTATAATTTGTTGGAGAATTGGTCATCTTATTTATGAGTATAACTCATAACCATTCCAGTGTATAATTACCGCGCTAATTACGATTGCTTACTACTGCGTATTATTATATGGAGATACCATGAGCCTCAGTATTCAAGCCCGTGCAATTGCACCCTCACCTACTTTTGAGCTCAATGAGCAAGCTGCGGTCTTGCGCGCAAAAGGGGAACCTGTCATTAATCTAGGTATTGGTGAGCCCAAGAATCCAACACCCATCAACGCGATATTAAGTTCTTCTGCCAAATTACGTGTGGGAGACGTGAAATACTCTCGGGTTGACGGTATGCCTTCTCTCAAAAAAGCTGTTATCCAGTATACCGAAGAAAATTATGGTCGCATGATTGCCCCGGAAAATATTATCATTACAACTGGGGCTAAACAATCCCTATTCAATATATTATACACTTTGCTCAATCCACAAGATGAGGTCATCATTCTTGCCCCTCACTGGGTCAGCTACCCAGAGATGATCAAAATGTGCTACGGCGTTCCTGTGACTGTTGTCCCAGAAGATGGCACTTTTTACCATCGCATGGAAGATATAACCCAGTCCGCAAGCTCATATACGAAGGCAATTATCGTCAACAGCCCCAACAACCCATCAGGGGTAATGTACTCTCCTGAATTCATTGGCGAATTAGTGGAATATTGTGAAAGCAAAGGCATTTATCTAATTATGGATGATATATACCATAAACTCGTCTTTGACCGCAAAACATGGCGACCGGGATACTACTTCACATCAAAAGATATTGATACATCCCATATTATTGTCGTCAATGGTATTTCTAAATCATACGGTATGACTGGCTTCCGCATTGGATGGGTAATTGCCCCCCGCAAACTCGTATTGACAATGACCAATGTGCAGGCGCAAATGACATCTAACCCATCAACATTGTTGCAGGCGGGAGCCGAAGGAGCATTGACCGGACAACAAGCCATCATCGAAAATCTGCGTCTGACTATTGAAAACAACCGCAATGTAGTAATGAACGAACTCAAAGCTTTCAATGATTTGAAAATCGTTCACCCGGATGGAACCTTTTACGTGCTTCCCGATTTCCGAGCATATGGCACTAATTCTGCAAACTTGGCCCAATTCATTTTAGAAAAAGCGTTGGTTGTTACAGTACCAGGATCCGCTTTTGGCATGGAGGGTTATCTGAGGTTGAGCTATGCTGGTTCAATCAAGGACATAACTGAGGGCATTGAACGTATGCGATGGGCACTGGATCCAGAGGCACCAAACGAAATATATATTGGTGATCGCAAGTTAATTAGGGATTGGTTGTAACACCCATTATCAAACACATTGAATATTCTCAAGTATTCTTTATGATAGGATATTATATGAACAACATACTCAATATAGCAACGCCAGCCGAATCACAAGCTAAAGCACTGGAAAGTGACTACCAACTTAAAAATATTGGATTATCTAATTTACGTAAAGTCTATTGGAATTTACCTACCGAGAGCCTATATGAAGAAATAGTATTCCGTGGTGAGGGTAGCATTTCGCGAGATGGTCCAATACTTGTCACTTCAGGTGCGCACACTGCACGCGCCGCGCAAGACAAATATGTTGTGCGCGAACCCCAAACCGAAGATGATATTTGGTGGGGAGAGTATAATCGCCCTTTAAGTCGTGATAAATTTGAAGAATTGTATAATCGATTACAAGGATTTGTACAGGGCCGTGATCTCTTTGTACAAGATTGTTTTGCTGGAGCGCATCCAGATCACAAACTACCCGTTCGCATCATAACCGAGTACGCTTGGCACAGCCATTTTGCCCGCAATATGTTTATCTTGCCCAAAAGTGCTGAAGCCTATCGCCTGCACATTCCCGAATTCACGGTATTTGCAGTTCCGTCTTTCAACGCCTTCCCCTCGATTGACGGAACACGTTCCGGAACTTTCATTGCCTTAAATTTTGATCAGCAGATCGCAATAATCGGTGGCAGCGGTTACGGAGGTGAAATAAAAAAATCAATATTCACTGTGATGAACTATTTATTACCCAAAAAGGGTGTTATGACCATGCATTGCTCAGCCAATCAAGGCAACAATGCAGATGATGTGGCTCTCTTTTTTGGCCTTTCTGGAACTGGTAAAACTACGCTTTCCGCTGATCCAACACGGGGTTTGATTGGCGACGATGAACATGGATGGTCAGACGAAGGCGTTTTTAATTTTGAGGGGGGATGCTATGCG
Organism: Chloroflexota bacterium; assembly: GCA_039714275.1. Lineage (GTDB taxonomy): Bacteria > Chloroflexota > Anaerolineae > Anaerolineales > UBA11858 > JBDLJO01. The sequence goes on from JBDLJO010000058.1 coordinate 12,138, forward strand.
AAGGTCATTCAACTGTCTCCATCAGCTGAGCCTGAAATTTTCGCCACCACAAGGCGCTTTGGTACCATTTTAGAAAACGTGATTTTTGATCCAATCACACGCAATATTGATTTGGACGATGACGAAATAACAGAAAATACACGCGCCTCTTACCCGCTACACTTTATTGATAATGCACTGCCCTCTGGCATGGGAGGACACCCGAAAAATATAATCTTCTTAACATGTGACGCTTCTGGTGTGATGCCTCCCATTGCTAAGTTGACCCCTGAACAAGCAATGTACCACTTTATTTCTGGATATACATCTAAAGTGGGTGGTACTGAAGTAGG
>JBDLJO010000059.1:0-12420 GCA_039714275.1 Chloroflexota bacterium
ACGGATAGCGAGTAAACTAACGTGAAGACCACATTTTACGGCACGGTTTTTTCCCAAAAGAAATTATAATGGTAGGGGACCAGGACTATTTTGAGTTTTTACGTATAGGGATGCATAATGATCGAAAAAATGAACAGAGTACAAGCCATTGACAAAATTAAAAAAGAGCCCAAGATCAGTGTTTTGATCGTTGGGGCAGGAATCAACGGCATCGGAACCTTTCGAGACCTTGCTCTTCAGGGGGTAGATGTGCTTTTGGTTGACAAGAGCGATTACTGCTCAGGGGCCAGTGCGGCATCTTCGCATATGGTGCATGGTGGAATTCGCTATTTAGAGAATGGTGAGTTTAGATTGGTGCGCGAGGCGGTTCAAGAGCGCAACCGCCTGATCGAAGTGGCTCCTCATTTGGTAAAACCGCTGCCAACCGTATTTCCAATTTTTAAATGGTTCTCTGGTCTGTTGAATGCCCCCCTGAAATTTTTCGGCTTATTGGATAAACCTTCGGAGCGAGGTGCAGTGGTGATTAAGATAGGTATGGTTTTATACGATCTCTACACCAAAGCTCAAAAAACAGTTCCCGCACATGTCTTTGCCAACCGGAAAGAATCTTTGGCTAAATTCCCGCGTCTTAACCCGGAGATCATTTTCACCGGCACCTATTATGATGGCGCCATGCCCAGCCCGGAGCGCATCGCCGTTGAGATCATCAAAGATTCCATCAAGCTCTCAGATCAGGCTTGGGCGGCGAACTACCTGCGCATGGACCGCACCGAAGGCAGTCGGGTATACCTGGTAGATGAGCTGTCGGGGGATCAATATTACGTCCAACCTGACCTGCTGATCAATGCTGCCGGGCCGTGGATTGATATTGCCAACCGTGCTTTGGGGATTGAAACCCAATTTATTGGCGGCACCAAGGGCTCGCACCTGGTGTTGGATGCCCCTGAAATCCGGGATGCGATCAAGAACCATGAATTTTTCTTTGAGAATAAAGATGGCCGCATTGTCTTGATCTTTCCTCTGGAGGATAAGGTCATGATTGGCACATCCGATATCCGTATCGAAAACCCAGGCGAAGCCCGTTGTACAGAAAGTGAAATTGATTATTTCTTTGAGTTGGTTTCCAGGGTTTTTCCAGATATCACCCTGGACCGCTCCCAGATCGTCTTTCAATTCTCCGGAGTGCGCCCCCTGCCATTCACACCAGCAAGCAGCACCGGTCAGATCAGCCGAGACCACAAGGTGGAGGTCATCCCTCCGGGAAGTGCAGTAGATTTTCCGATCTTCTCGTTGGTGGGTGGCAAATGGACTTCTTTCCGGGCTTTCTCCGAACATACTGCAGATCAGGCTTTGGACTATCTCGGAAGGACACGTCAACAAGATACTAAAGAGATAGCGATTGGCGGTGGGAAAGATTACCCCACAGGTTTGGCTGCCCAAGCTAATTTTGTGGACGCGCTGGCTGATAAATATGACCTGGAACTGGAAATCGTCAAGATGATCTTTGATCGTTATGGCACTGTGGCGGATGAAATATTGGCGCATGCTGATATTGATGAGTCGCCTGCCAGTTGGCCGATCCCGGGTTATTGGCCGGGTGAATTAGCCTATCTGATGCAGACCGAGGATATTGTCCACCTGGATGATTTGATCTTGCGTAGGTGCATGATCGGTAAATTGGGCTTGCTCTCCCCTGAAGGGTTGGGCGCACTGGCCGAAGTTGCTGCGCAAGTCAAATCTTGGACCGAGGCTGAGAAACAACGCGAGATTCAAAGGACGATTGACATTTTTAAAGACGGTCATGGGATAGATTTAAATTAATCATCGATTTTGAAATATGTAGCACGCTCAAGCTGACCTGCATCCCAGGTCGGACGCAAGGAGATCATAGGAGTAAAGGTTTATGGAATTTGAGAAGCGACACCTTGGAAAGACGGATATTGAAGTCACGCCCATCGGGTTAGGGGTGATGCAATTTGCCGGGGGTAGTGGGTTGTTTGGCAAGCTCTTCCCGGTTTTATTGCAGGATGAAAAGGATGCCATTGTGCAAACCGCGCTGGACGGTGGTATCAACTGGTTCGACACCGCCGAGATGTACGGGTTCGGTGCTTCAGAGCAGGCACTTGCTCATGGTCTGAAAGCATCCGGGAAAGAAAGTGGTGAGGTCGTGATAGCGACCAAATGGATGCCGCTGTTTAGGAGTGCCGGCAATATTTCCAAGACTGTTCATGATCGCATCCGGTATCTCGATGATTTCAGCATTGACCTGTACATCGTACACCAGCCCTGGAGCTGGTCATCGATTGAATCTCAGATGGACGCAATGGCGGACCTGATCGAGGCAGGATACATTCGCTCAGTGGGGGTCAGCAATTTCAATGCAGTTCAGATGCGCCGCGCCCATGCTGCGCTGGAGAAACGGGGACTGCCGCTCTCATCCAATCAAATGCAGTACAGCTTGCTCAACCGCAAGATAGAAACCAGCGGTGTGGTTGCTGTCGCCAAAGAATTGGGCATCACCATCACGGCCTATACACCTTTGGGATACGGGCTGTTAACCGGTAAATATCACCAGGACCCCGGGTTGTTTGAACAATCATCGCGCGCTTTCATGTTGAAGCGCAAATTTGAAGGCAGCCGTCCGATTGTCAGTGCGCTTGAAGAGATCGCCGAGAACTACGATGCCACACCGGGGCAGGTGGCTTTGAATTGGGTGATTCATTTCCAGGGCGATACCGTGGTTACCATCCCTGGGGCTACCAAGGTGGAACATGCAAGACAATCGGCTGGCGCAATGAAGTTTAAGCTGTCTGACGCTGAACTGAATCGATTAGATCAGCTTTCCAGAGCGTTTCTGTAGTTTTAAGGAAGGTAGGAAATATAGATAAAACCAAGGCTGCGGAGGTGGGTGCTAATCAGCTTGCCATTTTATTGCTGCTGGGATCGCGAATTGATTTGGTCCTGGATCATCATACCGAGATTTTAATTAATGAAAAAAGGTCTCATCCAATACCATCAGGATGAGACCTTTAAAATCCATCGCCTATTCGGTCAAGAAATTAACCAGCAACTTTACTCAGGCTGTAATGCTGTACTGCAATAGGGGCAGGTTTGCCAATCTAAATTAGCAGGCTTGCTGCAGGTGGGGCAGGTTTTTTCCTGCGCAGCAGAATGGGTTGTACCACGATTGCTAAGTGTGTTTCCCAGGGTAACACCACCAGCAATGATGAATATCAATATCACCGCCGGGATGATCCAGCCAAAAGCCATCCAGCCGCCGCTCATCATGCCATAACCGTAATCACCCATCATGCCGTAGCCACTGTGCATGAAATTACCGCGTCCAAACATGAGTATACTAGGAACAAAGAGCAGAATTACGGCGATCAGCACAATACCGGTAATCCAAAAGAGGGTATTTTTCTTCATCTTTTTCTCCTTACTTAATTTTCAAGATAAGTTTCCATATAATCAATTAACTCATCAACTTCTACATACATTGTGCGGTTAGGGTTGTCTGGGGCACCATAATCCTTGATCCACACAATTTGCCCCTGCCCATCAACGAGGACGAAGGTATGGCTGGGTTCCCCATTCTCAATTGCCCATTGAAGCACATCGTAAGCAGCTGAAACTGTTAAGTCGGGATCAGAGAGCACAGGTACGCTAGAAATGCCTAATGCGCTTGCTTCTGTCGCCATCTCGGCTATAGAGTCACGAGCTATGCTGACAACTTGAACATTCAATGATTGGAATTGAGCACTGTTTTGCAAATCCACGATTTGCTGCATACAGGGGGGTCAGCCAACCGCCATGTGGAAGAAGAGCAGGACAGGCTTTCCTGAATAATCGGAAAGCGATACCTGACCACCGAGAGCATTGTCCAGACTAAAATCTGGGGCAGCTACCTTGATGAAAGGTTCAGCGGGGGCTTGTTGTGGTGCGCAAGCAGCAACAATCAAAGCCAGTAAAATGAAGATAGCGTACCTAAAGGTCATTTTTTGCATATGATCTCCTTTTTAAAAATGATTATGGTTGTTAGAAATAAATCATAATCAAATCCTGTCTGTGCACAATACGCCGTTATGCCATAGTAGGCATAGGCCAAATTGCTTATATCTATGCAGGTCAATAAGATCTATACTTCTTTGGTGTGGATTGGTGCCTTTAATCAGACATCCCTTTTATAGTAAAATCGCTTTATGGAACCAGCATTACCCCCGATTCGTATTTTATTGGCAGATGACCATGCCGTTGTCCGGGCAGGAATCCGTCAATTTTTGGAACAAGCCGATGATTTGCGTGTGATCGCCGAAGCTGATGATGGGGATACAGCAAAAGACCTGATCGCGGAACATCTCCCAGATGTGGCAGTCCTTGATATCCAAATGCCAAAAGCAACAGGGATTGAAGTGACGCGATGGATTAGAAAAGAACATCATGCGGTTGGTGTTCTGATTTTAACGGCGTTTGACGAAACTCCTTATATCATGGCGGTATTGCAGGCTGGGGCAAATGGATATGTGCTGAAGACGGCTTCCCCGAGCGAGATTATTCAGGCAGTGCGCAATGTGCACGCGGGGAATTCCGCGATTGATGCAGCGATCTTGAAAAAAATGATCGCAGAGATGGGTGCGCATGAAGAATCGCAACCGATTGAAAAACTGACCAGGCGTGAAATGGATGTGCTGACCTTAGTTGGCAAGGGATTTACCAATAAGGCGATTGGTGTGCAGCTTGGAATCAGCGATCGCACGGTGCAAGGACATTTGGCGCATATTTTCGATAAATTGCATGCTGCCAGCCGCACGGAAGCAGTTATGCGGGCGGTCTCTTTGGGATGGCTGCCGCCTGACCTGGTATGAAAAATACACCTCCCCACTTGCCAATTCCCGGTTCTCGCTGGCGAGGCTTGACTTTTCGGCTCTTCGCCTGGGTTATCTTCCCGATCATTATTTTGCTCTTTGTAGCGACATTCGGTAGTTTTGCCCTCCATCAGCAAGAAATGAGAGCCATGGTAGGTATACTAGATGAGCGTGCCGTCCGTACTGCAGCGAGTGCAATCAGTGAGCACCTCAACAGCCGTGCAGCATCGATTTATGGACTATCGCTGCGTGCATCGGATGGGTCTCCTGCTGACCATATTTTGGAATCATCCACGGCACTTAAAACGGATTTTGATGCCGGTTTAGCATTTTTCTCGCCAGGTGGGGAACTGCTCGCAAAAAGCCACTGGGTACTGCCAGCTTTACCACCAATTCTTGAAGAATCTCTTGGACGAGCAAGTACAGAACCATCTTTCACATCTTTTCAAAATTCCATCACGGGTGAGCACATTATTTTCATTACTGCTGCTGAAAGCCCAGATGCCCCCATTGTTGTTGGTGCGTTAAATCTATCCACAGCAGTCAGCAGCACATTAAATGAATCCCTTGGTGCAGAAGAGCAGATCACAATTAATCTTATCGATCGTGATGGACGGGTACTATTCGGTGCAAAGAAAATTTCACCCACATTGATAGATGCCGCTCTGCGTGGTGAAAGTGGATCAACCTATATCCAGAGTGAAGATGGTGAGCATGTCATTGCCTACAGCCCCATCTCTCACCTCGACTGGGTACTCATCTTGGAAGAACCCTGGGCGGCAGTTGCAAGTCCTACACTCACAACCACCCTCATTACCCCGCTCGCGCTTGCTCCTGTGCTTTTGCTTGCGCTGGTCGCATTATGGTTTGGAGCGCGTCAAATTGTACAGCCTCTCCAAAATCTCGAAACCCGGGCCCGCACGTTGGCTTGGGGAGATTTTTACACCATCCAGGAATCCGTTGGGGGTATCGAAGAAATAGCCAAGCTGCAAAACACGCTCATCTATCTCGCAGAAAAGGTAAGTGATGCTCAGAGTGGACTGCGCAGCTACATTGGTGCGATCACAATTGGGCAGGAAGATGAACGCCGTCGATTGGCGCGTGATCTTCATGATGAGACCCTGCAATCGCTGATTGCATTAAATCAGCGCGTGCAGTTAGCACAAATCAATAATAAAGATGATGTAGTGGCAGAGCGGCTTGCCGAAATAGAGAATCTCACAGGTGAAACGATTCGTGATCTGCGGCGTGTGACTCACGCCCTGCGCCCGCTCTATCTCGATGATTTAGGCTTGGTTGCCGCGTTGGATATGCTTGCCCGGGAGATGCAGGAATCTGCCGCAATCTCCGTTTCCTTTCAATGTCTTGGATCGGAGCGTCGTTTAGCCCCCGAAACTGAATTGGCTTTCTACCGCATGGCACAAGAGGGGTTGAGTAATGTCATCCGTCACGCAGGTGCAGAGCATGCTTCCGTTAGCATTGCCTTTTCTCCAGATACCATTTCCCTGAGCATATCAGATAACGGAATTGGTTTTATCGTTCCTGAAAGTCCGGCTGAGTTTGCTCCCAAAGGGCATTTTGGCTTACTCGGTTTGTATGAACGTGCAGAGCTAATTAGCGCAAAACTTGATCTTCGTTCTAAGCTGCATCAGGGGACAGAACTGACAGTTACCCTGTCAAATTCAAAAGCATAAAAATCGCTAGAAGAGATAAAATAATAAGCGTTGTACTCTCCTTTCTGATATCAATGAGATGTTTTTTTCGCAGTGCAGTTTCCATCACTGTCTTTGCATTGGCATTGTTTCGTTCTCAATGATGGATAAGAAAACCATTTATCTTATAGGCAATATTGCCTATACCATCATCAGCAAAATTGCGCTGGGCAGCGTAATTTGATACGCTTATTATTTGGGGGATGAAAAAAGATCCAGTTTGTTCTAACCTAAATCCAGGAATCACCCAATGACATTCCAAAAACTCTCGCGTCGTGATTTTTTAAACTTAATGGGTATCGGTAGTGCTGCCCTGGCTTTGAACGCCTGCGTTCCCGAAAGCATCTCTACCCTGCCAACAGCGGTAACGTCTGCACCTGCATCTGACTCTGGCAGGCAGCCAGATGTCGAAATAATGCTGCTTGCTGTCGAGGACAAAGTGCAAATCTTACAAGGCGAGGCAACGCGCGTTTGGCGGTATAAAGGGGAGGTTATGCGCGGGCCCAAAGATGCGTTAATCGTGATCCCGAATACTTATTTGGGACCGATCTTCAACATCAAAACCGGACAGACGATTCGAGTCCATTTCACCAACCAATTGCCTGAGCCATCTATCGTTCACTGGCATGGATTACACGTGCCCGTCGCAGCGGATGGGCATCCGCGCTTGGTGATTGAGACAGGTGAAACTTATGTTTACGATTTTTCGGTTGCTGATCGCGCCGGGACCTATTGGTATCACCCTCATCCACACGGAAGAACAGGGATTCAAGCTTACGCGGGGCTGGCGAGCCTTTTTATCATCCATGATGAAAATGAGTTAAGCTTGGAGCTGCCCGCAGGCGATTATGATGTTCCCATCGTCATTCAGGATCGGAGTTTTGATCAGAATAATCAATTGCACTACGGCGGCAATGGGATGATGGATCAGATGATGGGTTTTCTGGGTAATCAAATTCTGATTAACGGGCAAGCGGAATTTAGTCTGCCTGTTGAGACGCGCCCCTATCGGCTGCGATTGCTGAATGGATCAAATTCGCGCATCTACAAATTGGCATGGGAAGATGGCACACCGATGACAGTTTTGGGGACGGACGGTGGTTTGCTAGAGAAGCCGTTGCAGCGGGAGTATATTACACTCGCACCCGCGCAGCGAGTTGAGTTGTGGGTAGATTTTAGCAATATCGAGGTGGGGGTTGAAAGAAAATTGATCAACTTGCCCTTTGCGGCTTACGGCGGCGGTACTTATACACTTTTCGCCGTAAAAGTGGAAAAAGCGGTCACCGTTTCAGCTTCCTTGCCAGAAAATCTATCTTCTATTGCATGGCACAAAGAAAAGGAGGCTGTCAATCTAAGTTCACCGCGCTCTATTGTTATGGCGATGGGCGGCGGGATGAGATGGTCGTTGAATGGCCGTACCTTTGAGATGAATTCCGTTGATCAAGATGAGATCGTTAAATTAGGCGATTTGGAAATTTGGGAGTTCAAAAATCAAGCCGGCGGCGGTATGGGGATGATGAATGAATCTTTACCCCATCCGATGCACATACACGGTTTGCAGTATCAGGTCATTGAGCGAGAAGTTGACTTATCTGGTCGTGATGCATGGGAAACGCTCAAAGATGGGTTTGTAGATGAAGGCTGGCACGATACTGTTCTTGTGATGCCGGGAGAGCGGGTCAAGGTTTTGTTGAAATTTGAAGATTTCACCGGACTTTATCTCTATCATTGCCATAATCTAGAACATGAAGATATGGGCATGATGCGAAATTATCGTGTGGATGCTTAAATAAGCTTTTTGCAGTCAACCCCTGATATTCTCCCCAGCCCAACCACTTACTTTTCTCGGAGCCTAGGTGTATCCATGGCTAGTCGGATTACCTCCGCCGGGTGCAGGGTATTTTTACCCGTACCATCTTCGATTTGATGGCGGCAGCTGGTTCCTGCCGCGATAATGATGGTCTCGTCATCGGCGGCGCGCACAGCAGGCAGCAGGCGGTTTTCACCCATTTCCATTGAGATCTGGAAGTGTTCAGCTTCGTAACCGAAAGCTCCCGCCATGCCGCAGCAGCCCGAATCAATTTCATCGACTTCGCTGTCCGTGATCAACCCCAGGGTTTGAATGCCCGGTCCCGCACCAACCAACGCTTTTTGCTGGCAGTGGCTGTGCAGCAAAAGATGGGGTGCTGGGGTCGAGAGCGGCAAATGCCAGCGGCCTTCGGCATCCAGCTTGCTGACGAATTCCTCGAAGGTATAGCACTGATCGGCGACCACCGGTACCCGCGGGTCATCCGGCAGCAGGTAGTGATACTCATCGCGCATGCTCAGCAAACAGCTTGGCTCCAACCCGACGATGGGGGTTCCCTGCACTGCGAAGGGGTACAGGTGATCGACGGTATCACGGGCGGCTTTGCGGGCCTGATCCACCATCCCTTTGGAGATATACGGGCGCCCGCAGCACTTATGCCCTGGCAGTATGACTTCAAAGCCTGCGGCTTCAAATACTTCTGTTGCAGAGATGGCGACGTTGGGGGTGTTGTAGGTATTAAAGGTATCGTTGAAGAGCACGATCTTCCCCCCGGTTTTGGGAGCCTCTGTGGGAGTGTGTTTCTTAAACCAGTTTGTAAAAGATTGGCTGGTGAATTTAGGCATCACGCGCTGTCGACTGATGCCGATTGTTATCTCCAGTAATACCCGCACCACTTTAGTCCCCATCAACGCATTGATCAATGGTGCCCAAGCCCCGGCGGCAATTCGGCTGAGGGCGGGAACTGCGCCAAAGAGCCGCGCTCTCAGCGGGATGCCGTGAATTTCGTAGTAGCGCGCCAAAAACTCAAATTTGATCTTAGCCATGTCCACCGCAGAGGGACATTCAGCTTTGCAGGATTTACACGATACGCACAGCTCCATGATCTCGTACATGCGTTCGTCGGTCAGTGACCCGGGCGGCAGTATCCCGGCCAGCGCCGCGCGCAGCGCGTTGGCGCGACCGCGGGTGCTGTGGGTTTCATCGCGGGTTGCCATATAGCTGGGGCACATCGTTCCATCAGCCTCTTTACGGCAGACTCCGGCACCATTACACTGTTCGATGGCGCGATCAAAGCCTTGGGCTGGTGTCTCACCGTGTTCGCTGAAATCGAGATGGGTCCGGATTGCGGGGATGTGGTAATCCACACCGTAGCGCAGGTTTTCGGTCATCGATCCAGCATCCACGATATTGCCCGGGTTGAAGATATTCTCAGGATCGAAGGCGGTCTTGATATCTTTATAGATGCGGTATAGATTGGGACCAAAGAATTTTTCGTTGGCCCAACTGCGGGCGCGGCCGTCCCCATGTTCACTGGAGAGCGCGCCGCCATAGCCGCGCAGCAAATCAACTGCAAAATCTACAATCTGCGGCATTTTGGCGATCTCGTGCGCTAATTTGGTGTTCACCATCGGGCGGATATGCAGACACCCCGCGCTGGCATGGGCATAATAGGCAATTTGAGTTCCCATTTCCCCGCAAAAACGCTCGATTTCGCTGACATACTCGGCCAGATGATCCACAGGTACTGCGGCATCCTCGATGAACGGCACCGGCTTGAAATCACCCTCCACACCCATCAGAAAACCCAGTGCTGCTTTGCGGACTGCCCAAACATTTTGTTGGGCACCGGGGTCGAACAAAGGGCTGATCGCCCCTGCCCCATGATCTACCATCTGCCTTTTCAGAGCATCTATTTTGGCGCTTAGCTCAAGCTCGGTTTCACCGTAGAATTCGGTGATCAGGACACAGTTTGGAGTACCCTGGATAAATTCTCGCAGCAGACGGGCGTACTGCGGTGCCGCCATGCAGCGTGTCAGACCGATATTGTCGATGATCTCTATTGCCGAGGGATTGGTTTCTAAAATGATGGGCACCGCAGAAAGGGCGGTATCCAAATCATCGAAATTCACCACGGCAATGGCTGTCAGCCTGGGGATTGGAACCAACCCCAGCTTGATCTCGCTGATCACGCCTAACGTACCCTCGGAACCGCAGATCAGTTTTGACAGGTTAAAGCGGTGATCCTGGGGAATATGGAAGGAAGCGCCCTGTCCATTGAGCAGGCGGTCGGCATTATAGCCGCCGCAGCGCCGCCAATGACGGGGAGTCCCACTCTGGATGATGGCCTGGTTACCTTCCCCCTGGGTAGCGTTCCAAATCCGATTGTAGAGCCGGCCTTCAAAATGGTCCCCTTTAAGTTTGGTTTCTAATTCCTCAGGTGAGAGAAATCCAAAATCAGCGCTTGAACCATCCGCCAGGATAACCTGAGATCCCAAAATATGATCGGCTGTCATCCCATATAAAATTGAATGACTGCCGGTCGAGTTATTAGCGACGATGCCGCCCATGGCGGCGCGGTTGCTGCTGGCCGGGTCGGGGCCAAATTTCAGACCATGGGAACGCAGGCGCTGATTAAGGTGATCAAGCACCACTCCGGATTGGACGCGGACCCATTTTTCCTCAGGATTGATTTCCAGAATCTGGTTTAGATGGGTGGTGGTGTCAATGACCAGGGCAGCGTTAACCGCTTGTCCGGCCAGGCTGGTTCCGGAAGTGCGGGCCAGCAGCGGTATTTTGTATTTTGCCGCTAATTCTACGGCGGATTGTACATCATGTGTGGTTTTTGGAATCAGTACCCCGTAAGGCATCACCTGATAGAGGCTGGCATCGGTACTATACAGCGTGCGGCTGAATTCGTCGGTGCGCAGGTCGCCTTGGGTTCGTTTTTCGAGTTCGGCAAGGAAATCGGGGAGGGCGGTAGGAGGCATGATTATTTACCTGGCGAGTCTCTGTGATTCTGTAAATACTGGACGGGTTATTAATGATGAAATTTCGACACGCTGCTGTTTCAGCGCTGGTATATCGATTCGTTTTTCGGGCAGCCCATCAGACCGTCATTGCACCTAAGTGCCAAAATATTTATGGTTCCAGTTTACCAGAAATTGTTAGTCTCAGGTCGCCACCCGCTTGATCTAAATGATTTTGGTGTATAATCCTGTTCCCCATTTTAACAAAGGCTATGTTTTTCAGGGAAAATCAAGGATATTCAAATGAATAATAATGATGATCTAGTTCAGTATCATATCCAACTCAAGCCGGGAGATGTAGGCAAATATGTATTACTGCCAGGAGATCCGGGACGCTGTGAGCGGATTGCAGCCTATTTCGACAATCCTCAATTGGTGGCCCAAAACCGCGAATATACCACCTATACCGGCACCTTGCTCGGTGAGAAAGTGTCTGTCGTTTCAACGGGTATAGGCTGTCCTTCTACCGCCATCGCGGTTGAAGAACTGATCAAGATTGACGCGCATACCTTCATTCGCGTGGGGACATCCGGGGGCATGCAGCCAAATACAAAAACAGGGGAGATTGGCGTTGTAACCGGCGCGATCCGTGATGAGGGGACCACCCGACATTATCTGCCGTTGGAATTCCCGGCAGTCGCTGATCTAGATGTCGTCAATGCCCTGCGTGAGGGCGTGAAAAAGCTGGGTTTTCCTTACCAGGTCGGCATTGCGCAGTCCAAGGATTCCTTCTACGGTGAAGTTGAAGCAGAGAGAATGCCTATGGTAGATCATCTGCAGCAACGCTGGGACGCCTGGGTTGCGGGAGGGGCGATTTGCTCTGAAATGGAAGCCGCGGTGATCTTCATTCTCTCAAGTATCCACCGCAAACGTGCCGGGAGCGTGATGATGATGGTCGGTGCAGAAGAGGGTCTACCGGAAGATGAGGCCGGCAAAGCATTATTCCACGGCGACCGGGCAATCCAGGTTGGTGTTGAAGCTTTAAAACTATTGATCGAGCAGGATAG
>JBDLJO010000060.1:0-12284 GCA_039714275.1 Chloroflexota bacterium
CCAGAACAACCAATTGAACCCAAGTGAATCTATAATCCAACCGCCGAAGAGAGGTGAGATACCGGAGAAGATGCCGATCACGGTATTCGTCAGGCCGATATAGGTCGGACGAATGTTTTCATCGCATAGCTCAAAGATAATAGAGATTCCAGATAGGATGAATCCAGCACTTGCCCCGCCCTGCAATGCAAAGACCAGGTAAAACCAAGCCGGGCTGGGTGCTAGCAGCGCTATCAAGATGGCCAGGCCTATCAGGACATTGCTGATCTCGATGACAAGCTTGTGCCCGATCTTGTCCCCGATCCAACCAAAGACCAGACTACTGAGAGCCGACCCGCCAAACATGCTGGTGGTGAACAGGCTGACCATGCTGGCGCCGACCCCCCATTTGCGCAGTACATAAAGCGTGAGGAAACCGAGGGTCATAACCCCAATGGAACTCAATGCCTGGCTGATAAGGTATTGGCGGTAATTTTTGTCGTCCCTGATGAAATTCGGCAGATTGCGCCAGTAGCTTTTGCGGTCTGGGGGATTTTCTTCCGGGACTGAGGCTGGTTCACGCGTCAGCGAGAGGAAGATCCAGGAGAGGAAAATAAACAGTCCAGCGATTCCAAAGGTGAGCATGAAATTGAACGGGTACTTGATCTTGTTGAGAATCCAGGCAGCGGCGGATGCGCCGAGGATGCCTGTGCCGTTGCCGATGAAGTTAGTAATTCCAAAGAAACGGCCGCGCCATTCAACCGGGAAGATCTTGGCAAGCATATCCTGCCAGCCGACGGCGACCACACCGGCGCCAACCGTGTGCCAAGTAAGCAGCAGTAGGAAGAGTACTACGGCGAAGCTCTCGGAACGCAGAACGATCCATGCGGCCAGGGGGAGGAGCATGATTGGAAGACGCTCTGAGAAAAATCCGACATTGACCGGGATGAACTTTTTTACCGGCTGTCGCTGGACCCAACTAGCGGTGAATAATTGCGGTAGTAGCCAGCCGGTGGAAGTGATCACTGAGAGGATGCTGAAGACCAGAGTGTTGTCTGTTAAGTAGCTGAGGAACAATGGGCAGATGGTGCGGATGGCAAAAAAGCTAGCCCCAAACCAGAATAAACTGAGAGAGGAGGTATTAACGCGTAAGTTGTGCTTGAAATTTATTTGCTGTTCTGCTTGAATGTGCGCTTTTGCCATCTTGGTATCGTCTTGTTGGGCAGCCATGTAGATTTTACACTTGGACATTGTGTGAGGAAAACAGTCGGAACTGCGCGATTGTAGAGAAGCCAATGGACTTATATAGAAACTCAGCCATCGGAACGGCATGAAGAACTGCTAATTGAAAACCGGATTTGAATGCATGATAAAGGGCTGTGAGAGTGAGAATACGGGCAAGACCGAGTTGTCTGGCTTCCGGCTTCGTTGTAACAGCGTATATTCCTGCAGATTCGGAACCGAAATATGATGCAGCTTTGGCGACAGGCTGATCATCTCGCCATGTCTGCCACATATGAGCCTTCGAGTCAGGCGTTCCAAAGCCGAACTGAGAGACGATGGTCGTGTATATCGGTTGGGAATTCATCTATAGGCTGGTGGTTGACAGCCGCAAGCATGCGCTCTCAGTGGCTTATTGGGGGGATTTTGTTCAATAGGGGATCCTAATGTTAGACAGATGGTGATTTTTAACTGCCTAAAGTAAGTCGGGGATGTATGCGTGGTTTCATACATCCCCGGTACGCTTAAACTGAGTAGTTAATATGATTTTTAATCTTTAATATTCACAATCTGACCATCTGCCAAACCAACTAGAAGTTGTGATCCTGGGCAAACGCTCTTGGGGGCGGCTACGGTCAGGATTTGATCGTCAAAATGCAAATCGAGGCTCCAGGGCTGCCAGGTCTGGCCGCTGTTTCGGGAAACGATAATACTATCTTCATTGGCAATCGTGATGCAGAGTTCTTCAGGATTGTCATCCGACAACAGAATGGAATTGACAGAGCCAACCAACTTAGCGTCTTCAGCCAACCGCCAGACGGTTCCACGATCTACGGAATAAAAAACACCCCTTTCCTCGCTGCCAGCGAAGAGCAATTGACTTTCCCCAATATTGGGGGGAATTGCCAGGCTTACAACCGGGGCATTCTCAACCTTAAAATCCAGCTCTCGCCAACCCAGGCCGCCATTCACGCTGCGAAAGATACCGCTCTCGGTTCCGATGTAGACATTTTTATCATCGGCGAAGTTTGGAGATACAGTGATACTCAACACATGCAAATCAAACAACCCAAAATTCCAGGCGGTCCAATCCACACCCCGGTTCGAGGAACGGAAAACGCCATCATCCATGGTACAGGCAAAAACAATCCCGTCTTTAGCGTAATTCGGGGAAACCGCCAGTGCTGTAACGAATGGAGGTGGAGAGGGCAGCATGGTTACATACCAGCTTTGACCGCCATCCCTGGAACACAAAACCCCACCGGGGCCGGCGGCAAATACATGGGGCATCTCAGTAAAATTAGGTGATACTGCCACGCAGCTGATCGCCAGGGGGGTCTCAAGCCCCAGCGATTCGAGCGAGAACTGCCAGGTTTTTCCACCATCTTGCGAGTGATACAGCCCCGACCCCCGGGCAGCAAAGACGGTCTGGTCCTTCGAGAATTCCGGCGAGACTGCAAAACTAAAAACCGGATCTGTTTCCTGTAGATTATTTTTATTTACCATTTTGTTTTTTCTTCCTGGAGGGGAGGATTGTAAACGCTCCCAACCTATATTATGGTCTGTTCGCGAACTTCTGTCGCTTTTTATGCACCATCACATCAACGGTGATGCCAAGTGCGGCAGTAGAGACTGCGCCGCGAACGGCTTCCAGCAGCACCCCAGCCGAATCAAGGATCCCGGCCTGGGCCATATCGGCAATTTCACCCTGATGGACATCGAAACCGAATCCTGGACCAACCCGTTCGATGCCAGACAGCAAAACGCTGGGATCATGTCCGGCATTCGTTAAGATCGTACGGGTCGGCTCTTCTAAAGCACGGCTCAAAACCTGGTAGGCCACACGCTCATCCAGGCTCTCAGCCTGAGCTGCCATTTGATCTAGTTTTGGTTTGCAGGCCAGCAGCGCTGCACCACCGCCTGGCAGCACACCCTTCAGCAGGGCGCCGCGCACTGCGCCGATGGCCCATTCTGCCAGATCCTTCTTGGCATCGATATCGATCACACTGAGCCCGCCCACATACAATGTAGATGAGCCACCCATGAATTTACCCAGGCGGGTGAGAGTCAGTTCACGAATATCTGGCTCATCGACGCGCTCATATCTTCCTTTGAGCCCGGTAACGTGTTTTCGGATTTCGATCGGATCACCGCTGCCCCCGATGACGCTGAAAAATTCCTTATTAGCCCACGCCCGACGGGAATGGCCAAAGATTTCCATCTTGATACTCTGGGTGGTTTCCCCGCTAGCCTGCAAGAGTGCTCGTCCCCCGGTAATAACCTCCAGATCTTCTAAAAAGGCGTTTTGTTGGATCGTGTCCACACCGGGCGTCTTTACGGCCAATGCCTTGAAGCGTTGAGGATCCTTGCTAACACCCATCAATACGCCAACAGCCGCCTCTGATATTGTGTGGCAGATCACCACAAGGCCGCTTTCACCAGCCTGGATGGCCGCACGCACAACTGGGAAAATTTCATCGGGATCGTTGATCTCGAAATCACTCAGGAAAATGGCAGGGTTTTCCAATTGAGCCCGCACATTTTCTGGATTATTGATCATTAAATTGGTGTGAAAGCCACTATCACCATAGATGGTGCCACTGACATATTCACGTTCAATTTCCCGCGAACGCCCAGAGCGTATATCGACCTGTCCATAAACGCCCATGATATCAAAAATCTCTCCCAAGACTTTAGAAAGCTCAGGATCGAAACAAACCGATTCAGCTAGTTGGGCAATCATCTCACGCTCTTCCACAGGGATGGTCATCGATTCGAGCTGTTCCAGGATCAGCCTTAGACCTGTTTCCATATGGCGGCGCATGATCATCGCATTTCCGCCCGCAGTGATATATTTTAGCGCCTGGTTATAAATCGACTGGAACAAGACCGCCGTTGTGGCAGTGCCATCGCCCATATATTCGTGCTGTCGCCAGAGCAGTTGGCGGATTAACATCGCACCTACATCTTCATCCCTATCAGCGATTTGCTGCACGCGCCGGGCGATGATCCCACCCCGGTCTAAGATCTCTGGGGTCTGGTCATGGGGTTTGGTTTTTGTGATTGCCACCATCCTGGGGATGGGACCCAACGTAGGGCGCACTGCATTGGCAATCAGGTTGATGCCCCGCTGCATGCCCTCATATGTTTGAGGTTGGAAAACAACACGTTCAAAATCAGATTTTTTTGTCATTCGGTAATTTTACCATTTAGAAATATTACTGCTCCCATAAAAGAGATATTGGGGTGGTGTGGCCGTCCCGGGTCTCGATTGGGGATCACCACCGGGATGATCGGTCGCTCTAGCTCCCCCTGACACCTGGCATTATAAGTCTCTTTAACCTTTTGCCGCCGGTCGGGGCTAAAATCAATGGGCATGAGTTTGTTTCCAGTGTGTCTACTTAACCAGCATCCCGAGTAACGCGCAACCCTGTGGAGCGTGTATAGAGGGGTGCGAAGATTGCAGCAAATCCTGGCTAACTCGCACTCTTCGATACAACTTTCGCTAGGCTACAGCTTACTCAGGATGCTCGACTTTTTGTTTGATTAGTCACTTTCCAAACAATAACGTAACAAAAATGTGCGCAATAGATAGGGCCCCATTGCGCACATTTTTAGATTTATTTTTTATATAAGGGCAGCGCATTCTGCGATCAATGGCAGTAAAATAAATTTGTCGGAAGTGCACCGCATTACTTTAACTATGATACTAGCCCTTCGTTCCGGTTAGCGATATTCCTTCGATGAAGGTGCGCTGGGCCAGGAAAAACAAGAGAATAATTGGCAGGGCGACGATCGTACTGACCGCCATCAAGTGGGGATAAGCATCACTGGAGAGACCCATGCTGGTTGCGATTCGGTTGAGCCGTTGGATGCCCAGTGCCAGCGGGAAGAGTTCATCCTGGTTGATATAGATCAGCGGTTTCAGGTAATCGTTCCAGGTGTCAATAAATGTAAACAGGGCCACAACGGCCAATGCCGGTTTTGCCAGGGGCAGGATGATCCGATACAAAATAACAAACTCATTGGCCCCATCGATGCGAGCAGCATCCGACAATTCTTCTGGGATCGAGCGGAAAAATTGACGCAGCAAAAAGATGAAGTAAGCATTCCCAAAGAAAGACGGCACCACCAACGGCCGGTAAGAATTGATCCACCCCAGATTCTTGAAGACCACAAATAGAGGCACCATCGTAACCTGCCAGGGCAGCATCATGGTCATCATGCACAGGAAGAAAATGGCATCACGCCCGGGAAATTTGACCTTGGCAAACCCATATGCCACCAAAGTGGATGACAGCAAAGTGCCGATCATAACCGGCAGGGTGTAGCGGAAAATGGAGTTAATCACCATGGTATTGAAATCGAGGCGTGTCCAGGCTGCTGCAAAATTATTGAAATGGGCAGGGATCGGGAACCAGATCGGGGGCAGCGTGTAGA
This sequence comes from Chloroflexota bacterium, assembly GCA_039714275.1. Taxonomy (GTDB): domain Bacteria; phylum Chloroflexota; class Anaerolineae; order Anaerolineales; family UBA11858; genus JBDLJO01. Next base: position 5,641 of record JBDLJO010000060.1, read on the forward strand.
TCTGGGGATCGTTTTTCAAAGCGGACGTAATCATCCAGAACAGTGGGAAGGCGAACACAAAGGTAACAATAAGCAGTGCCGTATATTTCCCGGTGGTGCCGGCAGCGATCAACAGGAGGTTTCTCTTGCGAGAGGAAAATAGATTGGTTTTAGAGGTGGTCATTCTTCGCCTCCATAATACACCCAGCGGGCTGAGGTCTTGAAAAAGATTACGGTGAAGATCACAATGATGATAAACAGGATCCAGGCTAAGGCTGAGGCCTTGCCCATGCGCAGGTAGATAAAGGCATTGCGGTATAAATGGATCGAGTAGAATTCAGTGGAGTTCATTGGACCGCCACCGGTCAGCAGCCAGGGAATCGTGAATGTCTGAAAAGACCAGATAAAACCCATGATCAGATTGAACATGATCACCGGGGTGGTCATCGGGATGGTCACATGCCAGAATTTTTGCAGATTGTTGGCACCATCTACGGTCGCGGCTTCATACAGCGAACGCGGCACTTCTTGCAGAGCTGCCAGGAAGATCACCACTGCAGCCCCCTGCGTCCACATCGAAACTACCACCAGGGATGGCTTGGCCAGCACAGGATTCGAAAGGAATGGTATGGCGCTGAGCCCCAGGCTGGTAAGCACAGCGTTAATTGCCCCATATTGGATATTTAGCAAGAACATCCAGACCATGGCAGTGCAAACCGCCGGTACGATGGAGGGGATATAGATGATACCCCGGAAGAAGGAGCGTCCGATAATCTTTGAATTCAGCAGGGTGGCGATCAAAAAAGCGAGGCCGATTCCTAATGGCACACTGAGGAACACATAGAAGATCGTATTCCACATCACATTCCAAAAATGAGCATCTTTAAAGAATAAATCCTGGTAGTTTTTCAACCCCACAAAGACCGGCTCACGGATCAGGTCGTAGCGTGTCAGGCTGTAGTAGCCGGAGGACAACAGCGGATAGATGGTGAAAAATAAGAAACCAAGCAGCCATGGGGAGATGAAAAGCAGCCCCCAGAACAGGCCTTTCCGATCGCCTTTCGATAATTTTAATGTTTTTATCATGGTAGTCGTTATAACACTTCCTCAGGGGTGGGGTCAAGGTGTCTTGGGTTGGTGTACAAACTCCAGAGACCGGATTATCAAATGGCCCTGGCCAGCGTGGTGCGTTTCAATTTGGGGGGTGAATTTCCTCAATAATTGAACAGAAGCACTCTGAACGGAGGGCGAGTTATTTTCGCCCTCCGTTCAGAGCGCTGGCGTGAGAGGGATTCCCCAAAATCCCAATACACACTTACCAGTGATCAGGTCGATAAACCTAAATTACTCTAATCCTTGGGCCTCCCACTCAGCCTCGGCGCGAGCCTGCAGTTCTGCGACGGCCTCAGCAGAGGTCATCTCTTCGCGGTAGACTCTTTCGCGCAGTTCTCCAGATTGGCTAGTAACGTACCAGTGAAGCGGGCAGCGGCGGCCGGTGATCCACTCAGTTGCCTGATCGGTCGCATCTACGTAGAAGGGCAGACCGGGGAAGGTGTTCTTGTCGAGAGTAGCCAACCAGGACTTTTTACCGAAGATCCAGCCGTTTTCCTCGAAGACGATGTCCATGGCAGAGTCCGAGTGCAGGTGCTCGGCAAATAGGAACATACCATCAATGTTCTTGCCATCTTTGAACAACTGGATGAAGTGCGGACCGGTGGCCATGATCTTGGCGCCTGCGCGGCTGGCCGGTACAGGTGCCCAGGTTGAGCGGGTGGCTGCTCCGACATCGGGCTGCTGGATCACAGTTGTACCCGGGCGCCAGTAGCCATCAATCATCATGGTCTGGACACCGGCGTTATAGGCTGCACCCCAGATGCCGTTGCCTGGAACCTGGCGCATACCCGCGAACTTGTCGGGGCCAACATGCTTGATGAATTCACCCATCACATCGTACGATTCGGCCATCATCGAGTTGTTAAGATCCATGGTTCTGGCTTCTTCATTCCACCATTTGAAGCCCCAGGAAGAGGCCGCAAAGTCAGGCTCATTGGCCATGGCATCCCAGGGATCCAGGCCGAACTGTGTGAGGTTGCCGCCAGAATCGAACTTGGTCAGTGCTTTATGCCATTCGAGCAGGTCTTCCCAGGTCAAGGGGAGATTTTCGATATCCAGGCCGGCTTCTGCGGCGGCTTTGGTATTGACATTCAATCCCCACCAGTTGAAACCCTCGAGGCCGGGAACACCGATCATCTTGCCATCATAGAAAGAGCCATCCCACAGACCAGCAGTGATATCATCTTCATTGATTTTCGGGCTGGCCGCCACCTTGTCGGTAACATCCAGCACCGCTCCGCGTGCCCACAGGTTGGAGTAATCGAAGTCGGAACCGCCATCGGGGGGCGTGCCGGCAGCAACTGCAGTCAGCACTGCTTCAAACTCAACAGCTCCTTTATATTCAAGAGTGTTGCCCTTCATGGCTTCCTTGCACTCTTCGGTTTCACGGATCCTTTCTATCGCTGAATCAAGGTTGGGCCAGCGAGTCCAGTACATCGCGGCTACGCCTTCTGCGATTATGGGTGCTTCCTCGACGGTAGGTTCATCGCCGGGGACTTCGGTTTCTAACAGTTCCTTTGCGCAGCCCGCCAGAATGCTCGATGCGGTCGCAGCGGCTCCCAATTTGAGAAAATCACGACGGTTTAATTTCTTCACATCAATTCTCCTTTGTTTTTTATGATCCCTTTTTGTCTAGACAAAAAGGGTGGATTAATAAGCGTGGGTAATATGCCAGTTGTCTAATCGTTAAAGTTCACCTCCTTAACTAAAAATAGATTCAAATGGTATACTGAAGGACTATTCAACCCTTTTTGGATACCCATGAATTCCTTCAACAGGTCTTCGGCGTAAGCCCAGACAAATGTTCAGGACGCTTGCCCAGTTACCTAAGGTAAACCAACGTCAAACAGACACAATACGAAAATTAATCTATCCCTTATAACATAATAAATTAGAAGATGATTGTTGCTGGTCACAATGTGGTCAAATTTAGGACATGCATAGGTACCCTCCCACTATTTGCTGAGATGGTATATGCATAGGATATGCAATGGGTAAACTTACGCGCACACAATTTGTAGATGATCTAAAAAGGGCCTTGGTGCATCTCTATGATACAGAGTACCTGCGTCAAACGCGCCTTCTATCGGTCTTTCATCTTAAAAACAGATTCGATGCTTCGTCCGTCTTTCGTAATATCTTGACTGAGTCTATCGAAACACTCAAACCGGACTCTGGTTTGAAAGATCAGGAACGCGCCTGGCGAACCTACGGCTCGCTTTACTATCCGTATGTGCAGCGACTAAGCCAAAAGGCTGTTGCGGACCAACTGGGGATGAGTCCCCGCCACCTTCGGCGAGAACAGCGAGGAGCCCTGGAGATTTTGGCAGATAGCTTGTGCCAGGAATATGGTTTATTCACACCATTCTGTGATGATGATGTGCCAGTACCCATTGATGCGGCCACCTATGACCCCTTGAATGAGTTCGAATGGTTGAAGAATGCACCGATCGAAACCTCACTTGATTTGTACAAACATTTTCCAAACATAGTGGAGATGGTTCGATCTTTAGCAGTGACCTATCAGGTAGAAGTTAGCAGTGATTTGCAACCCGAGCTGCCCAATTTGGTCGTTCACCCGGTTGCATTCGATCAAATCTTGTTGAGCCTGTTCAGTATTGCCATACTCACTTCACCAGGTGGACAGGTGGGGCTACAGGTCGCCATGCAAGATTCTGAAGTGATGATCAAGATCGAAGGAAAGCGCGCTGTTGATTATGCCCCAGATCCCAAAAACGACGATATCGAAAATAAATTTGCAATCGCTAAAAGAATCACCCATCTCAGCAAGGGAACCATCCGCTTCGTTGAAAAACCAGATCTTTTCTTTGCCCTGCTTTCACTACCTTATGTGAATCAGATCCCGGTCATGGGGGTTGATGATAACCCGGATGTGCTGCAAATCATGCAGCGCTACACGCAAGGCAGCCGGTACGAGATGATTACGACCGCCAACCCCGCTCAAGTGTTCGTGTTGGCAAAGCAATTTGCCCCGAAAGCAATCATCCTGGATGTGATGATCCCAGAAATCGACGGCTGGAAGATGCTGGGACGTATCAGTGAAAACCCGATGACCCGCGAAATTCCGGTGATCATTTGTACTGTGCTACCCCAGGAAGAACTGGCGCATTCGCTGGGGGCGGTGGCCTTTTTGAAGAAACCATTCAACCGCCACGATTTTCTAGCGCTTTTGGATCAGTTGGTTGAGATAAAGGAGTCAGAATTTCACTAAAAGCCTGGATCGAAGTCAGTAGTTCACGAACTGATAAGCCGTCACTGCGGCGTACCTTGATCGCATCGGTCACAATCGGTTCACCAGCAGGATCTTGAGAAGAGATAATAATCGTGGGAATATCTCGAATTTTGGGGTCGAGGCTTTTAATTTGCAGCAACTCAAAACCATCCATATCCGGCAAAATTAAATCTAACAATAACAGGTCGGGTTGACGAGACTTTAACAAATCCAGCCCGCGCCGGGCGTTATCCGCCTGTAAAACGCGGTAATCCCGATCACTGCTATCTAACATCCGGGCAAATAACTGCAAGGCTTCAGGATTGTCATCGACAATCAAAATGGTCTGGAAATCTTTTTCCATCGCAGTAATCACCCTCAAAAGATGTTCCCGGTCGATCGGTTTCACCAGGTAATGGGTAGCGCCCAACTCACGGGCAGCATCATCGTCGCTGGCCAGCCAACAAGATATCACGGGGGTACCATAGGGCAAATGGGCTATCTGGCGGTCAAGACCTTTACTGGATGAGATAGCGGCTTCGTTGATCAGAAAAGCCTGCGCGGGGGAGCGCTCGATTTCCACCAATGCTTCTTCAATGGTATGCACATTGATCACTTCCACTTGATTCACAAAGCGTTCGATCAACCCTGTCAGAACGCGGCTTTCTTCCAATACAACATAACGGGGAACGATATCAAGATGCTGCGAATACCGATTGTTTTTCACTTCGTAGCTCTCATATGGGTTGAACCAGCGTTTTGCCTCCCCGGTTTGATGTGAGAATTCGACCGGCTCGATAATGGGTAAACTCAAATAAAAACTGGTCCCCACGCCCTGTTCGCTCTCGAACCACAATCGACCGCCGTGCATCTCCACGAAATTTTTACTGATGCTTAATCCCAGGCCACTGCTCCCGTAACGTCGCTGTACCAAACCGTCCAACTGCTGGAAGGGTTGAAAAACCATATCCTGATTTTCAGGCGCGATCCCTGGGCCAGTGTCAGTGACCTGAACAAGAATTTCTTCATCATCCTGGCTTGCATTAATACGCACGCCCCCTTTATCAGTATAGCGACCGGCGTTGCTGAGCAGGTTCAGCACCACCTGCCGGATGCGGGTGCTGTCACAGAATACCGGGAGCAGGTCTGTGGGCAGGTCGGTTTCCAAATATATATTCTTGGATGTGTACAATGCGCCGACGGCAATCACGGCTTCTTCGATAATCTCCGGTAAGGAGGCCCATTCACGGGTCAGCGCCATCCGGCCTGCTTCGATCTGGCTTAGAGAGAGAACATCGTTGACCAATTTGGAGAGGTGCCGGCTGTTTCGCTGGATCGCAGAGATATCAGCCAGCAGTTCGGGGGGCAGTTCTACCCCATAAGAGCGCGGGGACTGCATGATCATTTCGCTAAAACTAATGATCATATTCAGCGGGGTGCGCAGCTCGTGGCTGACATTGGCCACAAACTGTTCTTTGATCTGCCGGGCTTCTTCGGCAACCTGATGAAGTACCTTGAGCCTTTCTGTGAGGCGCGCATGCTCACGGTTGGAATGCAGCAGGTCCTCTTGAATCTGTTTCAATTCCATCTTAATCTTTTGGGCCTCATCCAACTTTATTTGCGCTCTGAGGTATCCTTGCACTGCCCAACTACTGGCCATCAGAAGGGAACGCGAGATCGCCCAACCCACAATCACACCGATCAAGCCGCCCAGAAAAATAATTTGCAAAGCCGTCAGGGTAGTTGGTCCTATTGAGAGTATATTTCCCAGCAGCCATGTTTCCAGGAAAAGAAAAGCAACCACAATGATCCCATACCACCAATCGACTACCAACACCCCGATCGTACACAAAGGCAGTAATATCAAGAGTAATTCTGGACGCTGCCAAAAGTATCCCAATAAGCCCATCATGGCAGCTAAACCAATCATCCAAATCGTTATGGCAACCACCAGGCGTTGCAAGTACCATCTTAACGCCCAAAATGATCCCACCACCGCGAGGATCAAGCTGATCGATAACTGAGGTAAATTGATGCTCTCCCCGAGCAGGTTCGCGGTCAAGTACAAAACTGTGAGAAGGATGATGTTTACCTGAATCAAGGTTTCTAACATCGATTGCTGCAGTTGATGCAGGTTTTTATAATAAACTTTATTTTGCTTGGGAAGGGGCTCCGATTTGGTTTGCATGATGAGTATCTCCGGATATTGATTCAAAACTGATTGTAGCGATGAATCAAAATGAAGACAAGGTCACACCTGTCCTCATTAGCAAAGTTCGCGATGGTCGAGTTTGCAGGTTGCCTATCTCAGGTCAATGGA
>JBDLJO010000061.1:0-12241 GCA_039714275.1 Chloroflexota bacterium
GGATCATAGCCTAATACCGTCATACCAAATGCCGCCGCACGTTGGGCCACACCCGATCCGATATTGCCCATCCCGATAACGCCCAATGTCTTGCCTGACAGCTCGCTGCCGATCAATTCTTTTTTCAACCACAAGCCCGATTTCATTGTGCTGTCAGCGCGTGGTACAAAACGGATCGTTGACAGCATCAACGCTACTGCGTGTTCCGCAACAGCAATTGATGTCGCTGTGGGTGCGTTGACAATTACTGCCCCGTGAGACTGCGCAGCAGCCAAATCAATATTATCCACGCCCACACCTGCACGCCCAACAACTTTCAAATTGCTCGCCGCGGCAAAAATGTCCGCGCTGACTTTGGTGCGGCCGCGTACGATCAGCGCATCATAGTTGTTTATTGTTTCCAATAAATCTTGATGAGTAATGCCAGGTTGGTTTTTAACTTCTGCAGCGGCGCTGAGCATACTGACGCCTTCTTGGTTGAGTTTATCAGCAATCAGGATTTTCCATTTTGGCATAATCTATCTCCGAAAGAGGTTGTTTATCGTATCCCCCCGATTGTACACTGAAACCTGAGTGTATATCAAATCATTACTAATCACGCTTAGGGGAATATCCTTGCGATGCAGTCGATCATCCCGATACATGCCGCCCCTTTCTTTTATATAAGGGTGATTATTATGCTTTATCAAACGGCAGGCTTAGCGTAAAAATAGCGCCGCCTTCAGGGTGATTCGCGGCTTTCAAATCGCCGCCGTGTGCCTGGGCTAATTTTCGGGCAATGGAAAGCCCCAATCCTGTGCCGCCCACCGACCGTACACGAGATTTGTCGACTTTATAGAATCGCTCAAAGATATGATCTAATGCTTCAAGGGGAATACCAGGTCCGTGGTCCTGAATGGTGAGCCTGGCGCGCTCGTTTGTGCAGTCAAGAGTCAGTCTGATGGACTCATCCTCGGCTGTGTAGCGCAGCGCGTTGCTGATCAAGTTATTGATAATTTGCTCTATACGTTGTGGATCCAATGAAATTAGGGTGCATGCCCCGGGTTGGGGGAGGGTAAGTTCAATGGATCGCGATCCAGCACTCGCCCGAAAACGCTGTGCGGTTCTTTCTATCAAGGCGCTCAGGTCTGTGGGTGTGCATACCATCCTTAGCTGTCCGGCATCAGCCAATGCCAGCGTGCGTAAATCATCAACCAGACGTTCAAGGGTGTAATTCTGTTCTTTTATGGCTACCAGGTTTTCAAGGGTCAGATCATAAATACCATCTTCCAGTGCTTCGAGATGCGCGCGCTGCACCGCCAGAGGGGTGCGCAGTTCATGAGCGATATCGGCTGTCAAGTCCCGGCGGCTGGTCTCCGCCTTTTCAAGAGATGATGCCATATGGTTAAACGTTTTTGCCAGCACCGAGAGTTCGTCTTTGCCGCGCACCGGGGCGCGGTAAGAAAGCTCACCCTGCGCCAGATGTGAAGCTGCCTTGGTAAGATCGCGGATTGGATGCAGTAACTGCGTGGCCAAAACCAGTGCCAGCACCAGGGAAATGCCCCCGGCGATCAAGGCAGCGCTTAATGCCGCATCGTTAATCCGTTTCACCAGCATATCTTGCGCCTCTTGAGAGATCTTGAATCCACCCTCTGCATATAAATAACCGACAGGTTCTTGATCAACTTCTAAAACTATAGCTTGTTCAATTTCCTGATTGGAGAGCAGCGTACCGGTTTCTCCTGAGATCGTATTGAAGACCACATACCCGTCTAAATCGGCCAGTTGAAATTTTGAACGCGGATTACCTCCGCCTCCAGCATTTTCTTGACCGTGGATGCCTGGTGTTTTCAAGATCGAATCAACGCCACCCCAGGTATGGTTGGTTTGGTAATGGGATTCTAAACGGGCTGTAATGCTGTCCAGACCAAATACACCGCCGCCGCCCATAAAGCGACTGATTTCTTCAGCGGTGCTGTTCCTGGCAATGATTGCGATACTTGCCAGGGTAACAAAAACAATCAAGGTAAAAGAAAGTATTAATCGAAGGCGCATAGGGATCAAGGGGTGCGGCTTTCTGAGTTATTAACCTACTGTCTTGCAAAACGATATCCCACGCCAAAGACGGTTTCAATATAACGCGGGTTCTTAGAGTCGCTTTCCAGTTTGGCGCGTAAATTTTTTATATGGGCGTCAATGGTACGCTCGTAACCTTCATAGGCTGTACCCTGGGACGCCTCCAGTAATTGCAGCCTCGAGAAGGCGCGCCCGGGCTGAGCGGCCAGTGTTGCCAACAGCTCGAATTCGGTTGGTGTCATATCAATGAATTCGCCGTCTTTTGTCACGGTGTGCGCATCAAGATCAATTTCAATATCGGCCACCTGCACATGCTGCGGGAGTTCGGCAGCGGCATCTAAACGGCGTAAGACCGCTCGTACTTTTGCTACCACAACTCGCGGCGAAAAAGGTTTCGTGATGTAATCGTCGGCGCCAAGTTCAAGCCCGATTAACTGATCCATCTCTTCGACGCGTGCAGTTAGCATCACGATCGGCGTATTATCTTTTCGCCGTATCTCACGAGCCACATCCAGACCATCCATGCCGGGCAAGTTGAGATCCAGGAGTACCAGGTCGGGGCGTTTCTGCTTCCACAAAGAAAGTCCTGCATCGCCGCGGTAAGCCGCTTCCACGCCAAAACCTGCCTTCTCTAAATAAGAACGCAGCACTTTTACCAATTCGGGTTCGTCTTCAATAATTAAGATTTTAGGCATGATTTTAGGTCCAAATTTCTTATAAATTATAACGCATTGCCAAGGGGCGCGTTATAACGGTCTCACTGTTGATGATTTTCTGACCATTTATTGTCTGGAGTTATCATCAAGGCTTTTGCAGTTGTGTGGCTGCTTATCCCCCAGATCATATCCCTAAATTATGAAAAAACTGTGAAGAAGAAATGCAGAAATTGTAAATTTTGGATGATTGATGGATTTATTCAAACGGCAGCGCTTTAAAGAATCAGGTTTTAGGTCTTTTATTGCGATTTTTCATCCCATAATTTAGCTAAACCTTAGAAAATTATAAAAACCACACTTGCCAGTGTATAATTCGCCATATTTAATCCTAGAATCTTAAGGGTTAACCATTTATTGTTGTGAGATTGCTTTGAAAAGAAACCATTTTTAATGGTTTCTTTATTTACCCAAGAGAAGATTGGCTTATGTTAGATAAAAATAAAACCAAAATTCAGCTTATCGAAGAACTGACCGCTTTGCGTCATCGAGTTTCAGATTTGGAAAAAGATGAAACTCTGCAGATGCGCGATGCTCCTTCCCAAGAATTGGTGGATGCATCTGCGGCTGGAATTGTTGTCCACAGACAGGGGGTGATTTTATATGCCAACCCTGCTTGCCTGAAGATCATGAAAATAGATAAAATGGAGCAAATAATTGACCGCTCCATTTTTGAATTTATTCATTCAGACTACCATCAAGCGACAGAGAAATATATTGCTAATGGTGAAAAAGGGATTATTCACAACGAGTTAATTGAAGAAAAATTTGTGCGTATGGATGGTGCTGTCATCGATGTGCAGGTTGTCGGTTCTATTATTAATTATCAGGGTGAACCTGCTGTTCGAAGCGCCTTTTTTGATATCACAAGACAGAAACAGATTAAAGAATCACAGAAACTGCTTGAGAATATCGTCAACCTCAGCCCTGCGATCGCATTCCTCTGGCAAGCTGCCGAAGGTTGGCCGGTGGAATATGTTTCAGATAATGTCAATCAATTATTAGGTTATACCTCTGAAGATTTTTATACTGGAGCAGTTCCTTTTGCCAGCATTGTACACCCAGATGATTTGGCTAGGGTCGCTGCAGAAGTGGCGCATCACAGCAAATCAGGAGAGGAAAAGTTTAACCAGGAATATCGCATCATTACCAAATCCGGAAAAGTGCTTTGGATTGATGATCGCACCTTGGTTAAACGAGACTCAAATGGCGAGATTACCCACTATCAAGGCGTTATTCTGGATATTACCGGACAAAAACGTGCCGAACGCGCAGAAGATGAAATCCGGCAAAAGGCAGAGGACCTCACCCTGATCAATTCACTCAACACTGCGGCTAACCAGAGTTCCAGTCTCAAAGAAGTTACACATTTACTTCTGCAAGGATTTAAGAAAGCTTTCTCTGGTATGGGGGTCACGCTCTTCCTGGTCAGTGAAGATAAAAAACACCTGGTTTTGGAAGATTATATCCTTCCGGAAGCGATGAAAAAAAGCGTTCAGAAATTGGTGAAAAAGAAATTGAAGGTCAGGATTCCATTAAAACCCGGCAATATTTTTCTGGAAATATTGAAAGGTCGGGAAATTCAGACCAACGATAATGATCATTCGATGATCAATTATATGATCATCAATCATATTGAAAACCGGGCCCTTCAAAAACTGATCCCTGATTTGCAAAAATCTCCTGATCATCGTTTTGTGACCAATATTCCGCTTCTTTCAGAAAATGAAGCCATTGGCTTGGTTGTTTTTTCACATGCGGAATCGATGAATGCTGCAGATCATTCGCGGATTGATTCGCTCATCCGACCGCTGACCAGCGTTATCCAACGAAAGCAAACCGAGCTGGCATTAAAAGAGACCAAAGAGAGCTATCGTCAAATCATTGAGGGCACCAGTGATGCAATTTACCTGACAAATATTCCAGGAAAATTCACATTTGTTAATCCGAAAGCTGAAATCTTGAGTGGTTATACTCAGGAAGAACTATTCAAAATGCGTTTTACTGACCTGATCCCACCTGGTGAATGGCGGAATAAATTAATTAAATACTATTCAAATCAGTTTGCCAGACGGGAGCACGGGACCAGCTATGAATTTCCGATAATCACCAAATCGGGGGATGAAAAGTGGATTGAACAAACAGTTAATCTCCTTTTCGATGGCGATGAGATCACAGGATATCAAGGTTTTGTACGTGATATATCAGATCGCAAAGCAGCAGAAGTTGCATTTCAAAAAAGTGAGGAAAGATATCGCAACATCTATGAACATATTGAAGATGTGATCTACGAAACGGATTTTAATGGCTGTATTACTGGAATTAGCCCCTCGGTCGAAAGACATAGTGGTTTCAAACCTGATCAATTGATTGGGAAAAATGTGGCCGATTTTTATCTCAATCCTGACGACTACCAGGCCATGCTGCAGGCTATGGAAGCCCAAGGGTCCGTTAATGATTTTGAAATAAACTTGAAGAAGAAAGCTGGTGACTCAATACCTGTCTCTGTCACCGCGCATATTGTGTTTGATGATCAAGGCCAGCCGATCAAGACTGAAGGCGTACTGCGGGATATCTCCGAGCGAAAACAGGTAGAGGACGAGCGCGAAGATGCCCTCAATCTTCTGCAAGCCACCATTGACGGCATTGCTGATCCGATCATGTATATCGGTTTGGATTATGAGATCAAGCTCGCCAATCGTGCCGTTAAAGAGCAGTATCCTCAAAAAGTGAAAGGGCTTTGTTTCCAGATTTCTCATGATCTGGATGCACCCTGCAGCGGCGAACAGCACCCATGTCCGCTCATGGTTGCAAAGGAAACATCACAGCCAGTCACCATGACTCATCAGCATATCCGGGCTGACGGGGAAAAGCGCACCGTAGAGATTGTTGCTGGACCCGTATTGGACAAGTCTGGACAATTGATTGGTATTATCGAAGCGGCTCGCGATATTACGGACCGCGTTGAAATGACTGAAACAATTCGTAAACTCTCGCGGGCGGTTGAACAAAGCGCCAGTACCATCGTGATTACCGATTTGGAAGGGAATATCGAGTTTACAAATCCCGCATTCACCGAAACCACCGGTTATACAGCCGAAGAAGCGATGGGGAAAAATCCGCGTATCCTGAAATCGGGGTTAGAGCCACCTGAATTATATGTGGAAATGTGGGAGACCTTGCTGCTGGGTAATACCTGGCGGGGGGAAATACGCAACAAAAAGAAAAATGGTGAACTCTATTGGGAATGGGCCACCATTTCTCCTGTTAAAACTGCAGATGGGCGTACTACTCACTTTGCCGCGGTTAAAGACAATATCACTGCTCGCAAAAACGTAGAGCTAGCCCTGATTGAAAGTGAAGGAAAGTTCCGCAGTGTGTTTGAGAATGCTGTCGTAGGGATGACGATATCTACCCCTGAAGGGAATTTCCTGGAAGCAAATCAAGCTTTCTGCAGAATTGTTGGATACACTGCCGAAGAACTCAGCAGAATGTCTTTTTGGGACTTTACTCACCCAGATGATGTGTCTGGAAATCGTGAGCTGCTCAAGCAGCTTTTTTCTGGAGAAATATCTTCCTATCAATTGGAAAAACGCTATATCCATAAAAACGGGCATCTGGTTTGGGTTTTTCTCGACGTTGTTGCAGTGTCTGATAACCAGGAGGATACCCTGTATTGTGTAGCTCTGATACAGGATATTACCGAAAAGAAAGAAGCTTTAAAAGCACTGCAAGAAAGTGAAGAACGTTTTCGCGCACTGGTTAAAAACGCGCCGTTGGGTATTGTTTCAACAGACCCTCAAGGCAATATCCTTGATGTGAATACAGCCATGCTGGAGATACTGGATTCGCCATCTTTAGAAGCAACCAAAGCCATCAACACCTTGGATTTTCCTTTACTTGTGCAGGCAGGATTAAGTGAAAAACTCCGACATTGTTTTGTTACAGGTAAAAATATTTCTACTGAACTGCAGTATACCAGCCGCTGGGGTAAAACAGCTGACTGGAGCGTGTCTATGGCCCCAGTTCTCAATGATGCTGGTGGTGTGGTTTTGGTTCAAGCGATGGTTGAAGATATCACCGAGCGCAAAATTGTTCAATCCGAAATTCAGCAGCGAGCCGCGCAATTGGAAGCGCTGCGTGAAATGAATCTGGAGATCACATCACAGCTTGATTTGAATATCTTGCTGCATTCAGTTGTAGACAAAGCTATCGAGATCTTACCGGGGACGATGGGTGGCATTCACATCTATCATCCCGATCGGAACTACCTGAATTGGGTAGTACAGACAAATATGCCGGTTCCTTTGGGGACAAAGATTCAGCCTGGAGAAGGCCTTGCAGGTCGGATTTTGGAGACCAAAGAGCCCATTATTGTTGATGATTACTCTCACTGGGATGGGCGGGTGCCAGAACTTGCCAACAACATAATTGCAGCATCCGTTGGAGCGCCGATCCAATGGGGAGATGAATTTTTAGGTGTCATCATCATCAGTTCAGAGCACACGGCAGTATTTTCTGAAAAGGATGCCGAATTATTAAATTTATTTGCATCACAGGCCGCTATTGCAATTCGCAATGCTCGTTTATTTGATCAGGAACGCTCTGCCCGACATCTCGCAGAAAGTCTGCAAAACACGATGCTGGCGGTCAGTTCGACCCTGGACTTCCGCCAGGTACTCGAGTTGATCTTGAGCGAGCTCCAGAAACTTGTTCCTTACGATACTATTTCTGTGCAGCAGCTCATCGGTGATCATCTTGAGATCGTTGCTGGACGGGGCTTTTCCAACGAAGAAGAAATCATTGGGCTGCGTTTTGACCTTGAATCCAGCAGCTTTCCTAACAAGCAGGTCATGGAATCGCTCCAGCCTCTAATCCTTACCGATTCTTCAACTCATTACAGAGGATTTAAAACTGAGCCCCATGTGGCAGCCAATATTAACTCATGGATAGGTGTTCCTCTCCTCGTAGGTGAACAACCCCTCGGTATGATCGCAATTGACAAGGCTGAGTTCGAATTCTATACTGAAGAGCATGCTGAAATCGCGATGTCCTTTGCTGCCCAGGCAGCCATTGCCATGAAAAATGCGCAGCTTTTTGATGATGAACGCCTGGCACGCGAAGAAGCCCAAACATTACAAGCCGCTACCCAGGCCATGAGTTCCTCCCTAAATTTATTGGATGTGCTCAATACCATCATTTCTGAATTGCGAACCGTTGTTCCCTACGATAGCTGCTCAGTATTACGCCTCAACGAGGATAATATCGAGATTATTGCCGGAGCTGGGTTTGAAAATTGGGAGGCCATCAACGGTCTTAGTTTCCCCCTTGATGAAAAAGATAATCCCAGCACCCTGGTTGTCAATACCCGTCAGCCGGTTATTGTTGATGATGTCTCAGCTGCCTATGTTTCATTTCAACACGAGGATATAATCCCTATCCAAATCAAATCTTGGTTAGGAGTCCCGCTGCTCATTGAAGGACAACCTCTCGGTGTTATCGCAGTCGACAAATTTGAAGCAGCCTTTTTCAACGAAAGTCATGCACAAATTGCCGCATCATTTGGTGCACAGGCCGCCATTGCCTTGAAGAATGCCCAATTATTTGCTGATGCACACCACGCCAAAGAAAATGCCGAAGAATCCCGCCTCGAAGCTGAAAAAGCCAATCAAGCAAAGAGTATTTTCCTGGCTAATATGAGCCATGAACTTCGTACGCCTATGAATGCAATTCTAGGCTTTACCCAAATCCTGGAAAACGATAATAATCTAACTGCGCATCAGCGTGAAAATCTGGGGATCATCGGACGCAGCGGCGATCATTTGCTCAACCTGATCAGTGAAGTATTGGAAATCTCCAAAATTGAAGCCGGGCGAATGACTCTTTCGCTGAATCACTTTGATTTATACTTTTTATTGGATACCGTTGAGACAATGCTTCAGCAGCGCGCTGGTAAAAAGGGTTTACAGTTAATAATTGATCATGATATTGAACTACCGCAATTTATTTATGCAGATGAAGGAAAAATTCGTCAGATCCTCATCAACCTGATCGGCAATGCGATCAAGTTCACAGAAAAAGGCACTATCCTCCTGCGCACAAAAAGCTTGGATGTAAAGACTGGGGAAATTGCCTTTGAAGTACATGATACTGGTCTTGGCATTGAACCAAGTGAAAGGGAAATGCTTTTTGAACCCTTTGTCCAAACCAGCAGCGGAAAAAAATCTAAGGTTGGCTCAGGATTAGGTTTATCTATAGCGCGAGAATATGCTCGCTTAATGGGCGGAGATATTGTCTACAGTGATGAACTTGAAACAGGTGCCTTATTCATTTTTACAGCAGTTGTTGAAAAGTCGGATATGAGCCAGATATCCACACATGAGACGCGCGGACGTGTACTTGGCTTACAGCCAGGACAGCCAGTCTACCGCATCCTGGTTGTTGAAGATAATCCTGACCACCGAGCTGTCTTATTAGAAATATTGTCTATTGCCGGTTTGGAAACACGATTTGCTGAACATGGTCAAGAGGGTGTTGAATTGAGCGCCGGTTGGAAGCCAGATTTGATCTTTATGGATATTCAAATGCCGATTATGGATGGCTACGAAGCGGTAAAACTGATTAAAACCAACCAAGAAATGCCGATTATCGCCTTAACAGCATCTGCTTTTGAACATGAACGCAATGCAATCCTTGGCAGCGGTTTTGATGATTTGGTCATTAAGCCCTTGCGCACAGAACATATTCTGGAGCTTTTGGAGAGACATATTGCGGTCGAGTTTATTTATGAGGACAAAGAAAACAGAACACCGCCAAAACCGGTTATGCTTGTTTCGTTGGACTTGCAGAACTTGCCTTCCGATCTTATTGTGCGCCTGAGGCAGGCTGCCATAGAAGCCAACCGCACGCATATTTATGAAATCATTGACGAAATTCAATTATTAGACTCTGAATTGGCCAAGAACCTGTCTGCATTGGTGGATGATTTCCGTTTTGATAAAATGGTTGAGCTTACCACGGATGGAGATGTAAAATGATGTCCACATCCAACAATTCCCCTGATATTCTTGTGGTAGATGACAACATCCAAAACCTAAAGTTGTTGATCTCGCTGTTAGATAAAAAAGGTTATCTTGCGCGCCCAGTAAATAATGGGGCCGGAGCATTGCGTGCGGTCCATGCTGCTCCCCCCGATTTAATTTTACTTGACATTAACATGCCCGAAATGGATGGCTATGATGTCTGTGAAAAACTCAAGGATGATCCTGACACGAGGGAGATCCCCATTATTTTCCTCAGCGCCTACCAGGATGTGCAGGAAAAATTGAAAGCCTTTCAGGTTGGGGGCGTGGATTATATTACCAAGCCTTTTGCAGCAGAAGAGGTCTTTGCGCGCGTTGAAAAGCATTTATCCATTATTGCACTTCAAAAACAACTTGAGCAGCAAAATGAACAGTTGCGTACAGAAATTTTCGAAAGAGAAAAAGCAGAAGCCGAATTAGGCACCTTGGCGCAGGCGGTAAACTGCGGTGGTAGCCCTATTCTCATCACTGACTTAGATGGCAAGATCGAATTTGTCAATCAGGCATTTTTAACGATCACGGGTTATCAATCGGATGAAGTTATCGGGCAAACACCCAGCATCCTGAAATCAGGTAAAACAGAGCCCGATGTCTACGCGGACCTTTGGGGGACCATTTCACAGGGAAAAGTTTGGCGAGGGGAACTGCTAAACCGCAGAAAAAATGGTGAGTTATATTGGGATAATACCGTTATCGCGCCTATTACAGATGATCAGGGGCATAAGACGCACTATGTTGCCATTTGGGATGATATTACCGAACGAAAAGAAGAAGAAATGCATCATGCTTACCTTGCAACGCATGATATATTGACCGGACTCCCAAACCGAGCATTTTTCAATGAACGGATCAGTCATGCTCTTAAAATGGCAAAACGCAACCATTGGCAGGTCGCTGTATTTTTTATTGATCTAAATGATTTTAAGGCAATTAATGATCAGTTTGGTCATCTCATTGGTGACGATGCCCTTATTGAATTTGGGAAACGTCTGCAGGCGGGTGTGCGTGAGAGTGACACCGTTGCGCGCCTGAGCGGGGATGAATTTGCCTGTTTATTAGAAAAAATACCTGATAAAAAATATCTTTCCCTGGTCGCTAACAAACTGATCGACAACATGACAGCACCCTATCAAACAAGATCGGAAAACAGCGTCAATCTGACGGCCAGCATTGGTATTAGCATTTATCCTGATGATGGAGATGAGCCAGATGGATTGCTGGGAAAAGCGGATCAAGCTATGTACGAAGCAAAGAAACACAAGGGAAAAGACCATTATAATTTTTATCACCATATTACCGAAAACCTGGATCAGACAGAGGATAAATCTTGAGCGAGAAAAATAAACCAGTAGATATTCTTGTAGTTGATGACACTGTTGAAAACCTAAAAATACTGACGGCTTTGCTCATCAGCAAGGGCTATAATCCTCGCCCAGTAAATAATGGTCAGTTAGCGCTGCGTGCTGTACGTGCTGCAGCACCAGATTTGGTTTTGCTCGATATTCGAATGCCAGATATGGATGGTTTTGAAGTTTGCAGGCAGCTCAAAGCAAATCCAGCAACCAGCAGCATTCCAGTCATTTTTATCAGTGCGCAGCATGATATCCAGGATAAATTAGAAGCTTTTCAGGTTGGTGGTGTGGACTATATTACCAAACCCTTTCAACTGGAAGAAGTACATATCCGTGTAGAGACACAGCTAAAACTGCAGCAATTTCGCCGGCGAGACAAACAGCAAATAAAATCCTTGGGAGAAGAAGTTGAAGCTCGCAAAAAAGCAGAAAAGAAAATTAGAAAATATCAAGATCATCTTGAAGATTTGGTTATCGAACGCACAGTTGAACTAGAAAAAGCCCTTGAACAGGAGCGCTCCATCCGCGCTCAACTTATCCATGCAGATAGATTGATTAGCATGGGCCGATTATCTGCTTCGGTCGCCCACGAGATCAAGAATCCAATGCAGTCGATTTTAGGCTGCTTGGGATTGGCCGAAGAAGCTGTGGATGAGGGGCGCAGTGCTGATAAATATTTCATTGTCGCACGTGATGCTGTCGATCGCGTATCTGGTATTCTCAATCGCATGCGCGATCTAAATCGTCAATCTGATGAAACCAAAGTGTCCGCTAATGTTAATCAAGTATTGGAAAAAGTTAGCATACTGATGGATAAACATTTGCAGGAAAGTGGTGTGGAAATTCTCTGGCAAAAAGATGAAAACTTACCCAAAGTTTGGATGACCCCCAACCAGATCAATCAAGTTTTTCTCAATCTGCTGATTAATGCCAATGATGCCATGCTGCATGGCGGCAGGATTGAGATTCATACAAGCAGGACTGGGGATCCCGAGGGTGTTAAAATCGATTTCACCGATCAGGGAGTTGGCATCAGCGA